>JBBQLD010000211.1:0-8112 GCA_038327555.1 Chitinophagales bacterium | reverse complement strand
AGGAGAGAATGTGAATTGTAAATTTCGGATTACTAGTGTTGGGAAAGACATTGATTTATCGACCGGGTCAGGAAGGCTTAGTCGGATTATTGATGAAGAAGGAAATGATTTTTTTATGTCAAATAGCCGTTTGGCTAACGTCTCTGGGGGGAGTTCTAAGAAAAAAAACTTGGTGGCAGATACGCCAATTTCTGCTGAATTTACTTTTTCAGAAGTAAATCGAAAAATGAATATGATTACAAAAATGGAAATTTATTCAAATATTGAAACTTACACCCGTTTTACCGTGCTTCTGAAAAACATTTCTGTTACTAAAAACTAAAAAACCACTCCCGTAGATTCCCGAAGGGAATCTACGTTTATAGAAAAAATCGGCCATTTTTTAGAAATCCCGAAGGGATTGTATGTGCTGCGTTGCGTTTTTACAAGACAATTATCTTTTTGTGCGGATAGCTGGGCTCTTTTATCAAAAAGATGGGCGGTATGGGCGAAAAGGAATCAGATGAAAGTATCAAGTTATTGTTTACCCGTTTCTTAGGAACGGGCAAAAGTAGCATTTCAACAAATTGGGTGGGAAAAAATTTACGGCTAAGCCTTTACATGGACGAATATACCAGATTTTAGGGGGAATAGCTTGCTGGAGTTAGAAAAAGTGCCCGTTCTTTGGCCTAGAAATTCTATGCCCCTACTTTCTTACAAATATTCTAATTCAATATGAAATATACACCACTCTCCCCCGAACTTTTCAAAACCAACCGCAAGCGATTCACTGCCCAAATGAAGCCCGGCACAGTTGCCATTTTCAACTCAAACGACCAGTTTCCGCGCTCCGGCGATCAATACCACAATTTCCGGCAAAACGCCGGGCTGTTTTGGCTCACGGGTATTGATCAGGAGGAAACGATGGTGGTACTTTTCCCCGGCTGCCCACGTGAAAAACACGAGGAAGTACTCATTATCCGTCGAACCAATGAGCATTTGGCGGTGTGGGAAGGCCACAAATACACCAAAGAGGAAGCCACAGCTGCGTCTGGCATTGAAAAAGTATATTTTCTGGATGAAGCCGAAAAGGAGATCAACGAACTTATCCTGCTCGCTGAAGGCATTTATTTGAATCTCAACGAAAACGACCGATTCCTTTCTCCGGTGGAATATCGCGATTTGCGTTATGCCCGCGAGATTCAAGCACGTTACCCGGCGCACACGATTCACCGCGCCCAACCCATTCTTAAGCAGCTCATGACCGTGAAATTGCCGTGGGAAGTAGCAGCTACCCAAGAAGCGATTGACATCACAGAAAAAGCGTTCAAGCGGGTGTTGAAATTTGTAAAACCCGGCGTTTGGGAACATGAAATCGAGGCCGAAATTATCCACGAATTCATCCGTAATCGAGCTACTGGGCATGGTTATACGCCCATCATTGGATCGGGCAAAAATGCCTGCGTACTACACTATATCGAAAACAACAACCAATGCCAGGACGGCGATATGCTCCTCATGGACTTTGGTGCTGAATATGCCAACTACAACGCCGACCTCACGCGTTCTATTCCGGTGAATGGCCGCTACTCAAAGCGCCAACGGGAAGTGTATGACGCTGTGTTGCGCGTATTGAAAGGCGCACGTGAGATGTTAGTCCCTGGCACAAAATTCATCGAATACCACAAAGAAGTGGGCAAAATCATGGAGAGCGAACTGCTTGGGCTAGGTCTGATCACTAAGGACGACATCGCCAAACAAGACCATGATTGGCCAGCGTATAAAAAGTATTTTATGCACGGCACCAGTCACCATTTGGGCTTAGATGTTCACGACCTCTTTTTTCGTTACGATACCTTCCGGGCTGGCAATATTTTTACCTGCGAACCAGGCATTTACATCCCGGAGGAAAACCTTGGTATTCGCATCGAAAACGACCTAGTTATCACAGAAAACGGGAACATCGACCTGTTCAAAAACATCCCGATGGAGGCGGAGGAGATTGAGGATTGGATGAATTCTAAGTGACGAATCCTCCCCTAATATCCCTGCAAAATCCCCTTTTCCATGGGAGGCACCCCGCGTTTCATCCAGCTGGGCTCGGGTGCTGCCATCAGGTAATAATCAAAAAACTGCTGCATCCGCTTCTGAAAATCAATCCGATTCTGGATTTTGACTGGCCAGTGGGGCTCATCGTTATAATTCAGAAGCCATGCCGGTTTTTCCAATCGGCGGAGGCCAGAGAACAGTTCGATTCCCTGATACCAGGGCACAGCACCATCTTTGTCGTTGTGTAGAATTAACAAAGGTGTTTCAACTTTATCCAGCGCAAAAAGTGGGGAGTTTTCGATGTATTGTTTGGGTTTTTCCCAGAGCGAACCACCGATTCTGCTTTGCTGGTGCTCGTATTGAAAAGCCCGGTTTAGTCCAGACTCCCAGCGAATGCCGCCATAAGCGGAGGTCATGTTTGCTACGGGTGCCCCGGCTTCTGCACAAGCGAACAAATTCGTGCGCGTCACCAGATAAGCTGCCTGATAACCACCCCAGGAATGCCCTTGCAAAGCCACCCGTTTAGAGTCGACAAAACCTTTGGAAATCAAGGCGGTAACCCCGCTCATAATGGCATCGTATGCCGACTCTCCAGGATAACCGATTCGATACGGGATATCGGGCGCAAACACAAGATACCCTCGGCTGGCATAAAAGGTATAGTTGATTTGCGAACGGTGAAAATCTGGTGCGCGGTGGCGGAACAACTCATCAGAGAGTTTTTCGTAAAAATTTACGAGCATCGGGTACTGCTTTTTCGGATCAAAGCCCTCAGGCTTTACGAGCAATCCCTTTATTTTTTCGCCCGTAAGTGAAATCCATTCCACCATCTCCATACTCCCCCACTTATACTCGGATTGCTGCGGGTTGGCATCGGAAATAAGCTTTTCACTTTGCCCCCCAGCCGCATAGATCAAATTGGGAAAGGTCTGGAAGTTCTCTTTTGAATACAGAAAAGCATCTTCGTAACGGGCTTTCACCACATTGCGGGTATATGCATAACCGTCTTCCCAGCTATCCTTGATGAAGGAAACTAGCATTCCAGGTTTGGACGTATTTTCCCATTGCAGATTTAACCAAGTGTATCCTTCGCTTTTTGTAACCTCGTTGAACTTGTGCAACAACATGGGGGCGTTGTATCGAATACTTCGCTCCTCAGGGTCTAGTTTGACATACCTAAAAGTCGTTTTGGACGCCCTGCCAGCAGTGATGCACTGGGGCTTCTTTTTGCCATTCGGGTCAATGCGCCAAATATCGTATTTGTCGTACACCAACATGGCTTCGTCACCTTCCAGCCAAGCTGCCAAACCATGTTCGTTAGGGTAATCTGGCACATCGGTGTCTTCGTCAAAAAATGGCACGCTGCGGTTGTCCGTCAATCGAGCAATAGTCGAAGTACTGGCGTTCCAGGCAAACCAGGCAGTATCGGGATCACTCCACCAGGCCACATATTTGGCCGATGGGGAAAGCCTTGGATTGCAGCGTAAATCTTTGATAATCATCCTTTTGTCGCCTGATTCCAGATTTACTGCGACAAGATTCTTGTGTGCAGTACCTTCAGAAGTTATGTAGGAAGTGTAGGGTTCCTCCGTGATGCCAAGGGCGAGATTTGCATTGCGCTGCTCTTGAAAACGTAGTTCTGGCAACTCAGGCGAACCAAGTGGCACGAAACGATTCTGGCCTGTATGATAGACCACAGGATAGGAGCGTTTTTTCTCGCTTTCAAGTCGATTTTTTTCCTGTGTGTACAGGCGTTTATCATTCCAGGCCCATACCTCTACCTCTACTATTTCCTCCTTTAAAAGCATTGTATCGTTCAAAATGGGTGCTGGAGCTACCCCGAAGTAGAGCTTTGAAGCGTCGTCTGAAAATACCGGGCGGGCATTTTCACTGATCCCCCAAGGGGTGATAGGTTGTTCGTTGACTGACGATTGGAATTTTGTGAGGAACTCGCTTTTGGTGCTTGTTATGAATTTGGCAGAGTCTAATTCCGGTTTCCAATACCCAAGTTGCCAGGGACGGATACGGGCTTTCGTGGTATCGAGATCGGCTACAAACGATGCCTGTCGACCAAAATCATCCAGCGCAAGTTGCTGAAATTTTCCTTTGGTTCGCAGGAGTGGGCGTAGAGTATGTTCCTCTAAATCAATTATATAAATTCCATTTTGCAGCATTTTTGGGTTGGCAAAGAAGGGTAAAGTATCGCCTTTCCCGGTGGCGTAAAGGAGAATCCTTGGGCCTCGTTTTGCCAAAGTGAATTCCTTGACATAGGCAATGGTATCTTGAAATCCTTTGGGCAAATTCCGCACAATAAGCCGGTAGCCATTGTCTTTGTCCTCCTTTTTCGGCGTTTTTATCTTGGCTTTGGCTCCACCTGGAGCTGGCGAAGGAGCGGCCTGAGCTGTTTTTGTCGTATCTGATTTAATAACTGCAGTATCTTTTTTTACGGCTGCAGGCTTTTCCATTTCGATTTGAAAGGCTAACCATCCGCTCCATTTTTCAGGAAGCGAGAAGTTTTTTAGGCGTGGAATTTTTTCCAATTTTCCATTAACCAGATCAAAAATACCGAGGGTGTCTTTGGGCAAATCTTCGTCTTTCACCTTTTTGCGCCGCTGGGCTTTGAGCGTATCTAGCGCAGGTTTTATTTTGAAAACCAACCACTTAGAATCATCGCTGAATTGAGCTTCGCTGCTGCGTGGGAATATTGTAGTTGTACCTGATGTAGCATTCCACAGATGAAGCGTTGCATCGCCTTCGCTCACAGGAATTTGAGACCACAAGGCCCATTGTCCATTATTGGAGAGTTTTTGTTGTTCTATTTTTCGCCAGCGATGTACGTCGGTGTGATCAAGTTGCTTTTTATTTTGGGCAAAGAGGCTGCCTGTTAGGGTAAGGATTAGGGCTAATAAAATATGCTTCATTGATGTTCAATTTTATAATTTTAAGGTGATTTGCGGTTCAAAATTATCGTTTCATTTTCCAACGTTTGTGACTCCAAAGCCATTGCTCCGGCTGTTGTCGAATGTCAGCCTCCAATCGGCGCGTGAACCTGCGGGTAATATCCGTTTCCGCGGCAGCCGATGGATCTATGCATATTTCCGAAAATTCAATTTCATAAAAACCCCTACGCGCCGTACGCCTGACCTGGTAATAAAGTACGGGCATATCAAACTTTCGTCCCAACACATCGGCACCCGGTAGCGAGGCTGTTTCTTGCCCAAAAAACTCCACCCAATGTGCGCTTTTTCGACTGCTGGGCGACTGGTCAGACAGGAGTACAAATGCAGATGGCACCGACTGGCGCATAGCCTTAAAAAGATCATTCATAGCCACCGTTTCAGATCCCGCTCGCATTCTGGCACGGTTCAAGAAAGCGTTCATTGTTTTGTTAGTCAATGGCTTATACACCAAAACTATGCTACCCTGTAGTTGTATCGGCAAGGCTAATCCTGAATACTCCCAATTGCCCAGATGACTGCCTGTAAGGATGATGCTTTGCCCAAGACCGAGGTATTTGTCCACCATTTCGGGATTTAGACAGACCGCTCTGCGTTCAATTTCAGCTATTGGTGTCGTGAAGGACTTGAGCGTTTCCAAAGTCACATCGGTAAGATTTCGATACGTTGCATGGATGATTTTCCTGATTTCCGACGCGCTTTTTTCGGGGAATGCGCGCTGCAAATTGTCAAATATTACTGTTCGGCGGTATCCAATAATTTTATGAAGCAAAAACGCCAGCATGTCAGAAAGGACATACAGCGCAGAAAACGGAACAAGTCGAAAAATTTGGAGGATGATTTGAAGCATTATTTAGTTTCGGCAAATTCTGCTGGTTGGCGCTGCTCCTACCGTTGAGAAACTCATCTTTTCGGCAGCATTACCCAAAGCCGCCCAAAGCTATTGATTTTGCGCGCCTCTTGAAGACCTTTTTGGCCAATACCGCAATATAAATCCATACGTTTGGTGGTTAGAATGGCCCCGCCGCGGTCTTGGGCAAAAAGAATCCGGTACACGTAGCCTTTCAGATGACCTGAGGCATCAAGATCAGGCAGTTCGGCCAACAGTGTGGCACCCAAGGGAATGTATCTTAGATCAACCGCAATGGAGTATCGGGCAGTAAGTGGAAATGTGCCAGCGCCAAGTACCTGCTCGTCCACTTTTTTAAAAAAAACATACGCACCACCCGTCCCGCGTACCGATTGTCCGAAACCAAAATATTGCCGCTTACCATCTGGAAATTCTACCAGACAATTACCCTGTAACTGGGCATTACGCAGCTCTTTTTTGGAGCGCAGCCAAGCAAGTTCAAGGCCCTGCCCATCCAATGCTCCAGCCTCGATAGCCGCCGGATTTGGGATGCCCGATGGAGGTGCTTTGAGCATGGGAATTGTTTGTTCAGGCGTTTGGACTCGGCTGGCACGGATAACGGGAGTGTAGTAACCGGTCATGCGTACCCGATTTTTGTGAAAGTCCGTGTTCACCTGATAGAAGTCGAAGGTGGTCAGCAGGACACTCGGATCGAGCAGGTTGATGCCTTGCAGGAGTTCCAGCGTACGCTGCATTTCCACTTTTTGGATACCAGAGGCGCCACGGGCCTTTACGTCTTTGCGGCGCAGGTAGTTGGCCTGTTCGTACATGGCTTGCAACAAATCCGGCTCAAACGTGAGGTAAGGTGTGGTATCAGGTATGCCTTTGATGAGTACTTTAGACGATACCTGGCGTGGCCCCAAGGGGGCGGCAGGCATTTCAGCAATGGAAGCGGTATCGCCTACGGCGGGCATTTCCGGGACTGTTGCGAGGGCTTTTACTCCGGCGAATTTTGGCCTCACGCTCATAGCCCAAATCGTTGCAAGGCAAACGATCAGCACGACAAAGTCGGTTATTACGATGCGTCTGGCTGTGAGCATACTCGAGGGGAGGGACAGTTAGGCAGAAGGGGGTGGACAATTTTTCGTTTCGACAAAAGTAGGAAGAAGGGCGGGAGTTGAGGTAGTGTTTGGGGTAAACAAATAATCACTGGCTTGATTTTAAACTCAATTCTCGCTAAAGCCAAGAAGCATGATAATCAGTATCGTAAAGGCCTGCGGAAATTTGGTGTGCAGGTCAGCTGCGATCTTTTTACGGAGTAAAAATTTGGGATCTGACACTAAGTCTCT
This sequence comes from Chitinophagales bacterium, assembly GCA_038327555.1. Classification (GTDB taxonomy): domain Bacteria; phylum Bacteroidota; class Bacteroidia; order Chitinophagales; family Saprospiraceae; genus M3007. Next base: position 928 of record JBBQLD010000211.1, on the reverse strand, counting down.
CATTTCTATAAAGTTATATTTGCGCTACGTTTACTAAACTTTTAAAGTCTTAGTAAACGTAGTAACAAAGTTATAACTAATTGTACCCCTTAATTTTGTACACCAGCCACCCTACCCATTCCTTCAGCAGGTAATTCCATTTCATCAAACATTCCCAACTGGGTTGGAGCCAATGAAGTTTGTTGCCCAAATCCTGCAGGGTAAAAAAATCGGCGCCAAACACCTCGCAGGGCAATCCCGCTTTATCCAAACACCCTTTAGCGCGGCGCAAATGCCAGGCAGATGTAATGAGCAAACAGCGACTCCCTGACGCCAGGCTGTCTATTAATTGCTTGGAATACAAGGCATTTTCCCAAGTATTGCGCGAATGCCCCTCTATAATAATGGCGCTATCGGGCACGCCCACCTGTTGTAAATACCAGCGCGACACGGGGGCTTCCGAGGATTCTTCTCCAATCATGCGACCCGATCCGCCTGTGAGCAGGATTCGCCGGATTTTGCCCATTTTGTACAAAGCCAGTGTCTCTGTGAGCCGATTAGCAGAGCGGCTGAAGGTCACTACTCCCGCTGGACTGGCAGCAGACATCTCGGTATAGCCACCCAGCAAAATGCCCACATCATACGGCTCGACAATGCTTTCCGGACTGCGCTGGCCGATCTCCCAGCGCCGCGCCAATTCATTGATGGGCCAAGGCGTACTGAAGCCTAAGAGCATGAAAATCAATACAGTAAAGGCTCGCTGCCTTCTTTGAGGGATTCTGGTAAAAAGCCCGTACAGCGCAGTGAGCACGATTAAGTTGAGCGGTTTGAGAAGAAAAGCGAGGATTTTGGAGAGGACGAAAAACATGGGAATCGCTATGAATAAGTTGGAACAAATGACCAATATCCGTTACTTTTGTTCACAAATTTATTTAGCATGGCTTCTATA
>JBBQLD010000210.1:0-8130 GCA_038327555.1 Chitinophagales bacterium | reverse complement strand
CTATCTGGAAATGCCCAACTTTAGAAAAGCAGAGGCTGAACTGCAAACCAATTTTGACAAATGGATGTATATATTGCAGCAGCTCCCGAATTTGCAAAATCGGCCACAGGCATTACAGGAACGCATATTTCAAAAACTGTTTGAGGCCGCAGAGATCGCCAAATTCACGCCGGAAGAAAAAAATAAATACGAGGAGAGCCTAAAATATTATAGGGATTTGAAAAATGTGGTGGATACTTCGTTTGATGAAGGCAAAGTAGAAGGCAAAGTAGAGGGCAAGGCAGAAGGCAAGGCAGAAGGCAAGGCAGAAGGCAAAGAGGAGAGAAACATGGAAATTGCCCGACAAATGAAATCTGATGGTGAGCCAGTTGAGAAAATCATTCGCTACACTGGGCTGTCAAAGGAAGCGATAGATAATATATAATAAAACATTCCATCTTCTATGCACTCGCTTTCATGCCTCCTAAATGTCGGCACATTTCGAGTACAGTAGATCACTCCCCCACCCACCTCACCCTATCTACATACCGCCCCCCCATTACCTCCTACTATTTCGAATCCCACGAAAAAGACATCAATCAGGGCAGCGGTTCCGTGAATGCCCTGATGCGCGATTCCATCGTGGCTGAGCATCTGCGCGCCACCATCGAAAACGCAGAAAGAGGCACCGCGGCTTTTGCGGAGGACATGGAAGCGCTGAAAAGTAATTCCACATCCTTCTCACTGCTCCATCATTGCATCCACGATGTCATAAAACTGTTGTCGGAGTTAACCTTGGCATATTGAAGCCACACATCCTGTTTATCCTGTCAAAAAAAAGACCACCAGCTCAAGGCCCTTCATCCGGAATTATAATCTCATACGGTGGAACTTCAACGGGCTTTTCCGCTGGGATGAAATCCGGAGACTCCTTGGGAATGACGATGGGTTCTTCCGGATCGATCGGAATAATAATCTCTTCGTGTTTGTCGGGTTTTGGAAATTCGATCGGCTTGTCAGGTTGTTTGTGCTTTGCCATAGTAATGATGTTTATTGGTGACAACCAAAGGTATGTCACATATTTCACAACGAACCTGATATAGCTCAAGTTCGAGGATGATTTCTCTCATCTCGCAGATTGGCTAATTTTGGGTAATATTGACCCTTAAGGAACGGGTAAAAAACAAGTTATTATTTACCCGTTCCTGAATAATTCCACTTTAAACTTTATTTGGCATGAAAATCAACAAGGAATGGCACGAAAAAAACGTGATGCCCAAAAACCCAAGTTTTGATCAAAGGGTCAATTGGCATCTTGAGCACCTGAAACATTGTGCTTGCGGTATGGAAATTCCTAAAAAACTAGGGGAGGAATTGAAGCGACGCAATACAGGAATTCCTATTGGAATATTCACGGTATTGTTGAACACAATCATTTTCATATAGTACCGATGAAATAACAATTTGTACATGCAACACCCTCTCTCCATAGGCGCAGACATCGGCGGCACGCACATCACTTGTGCAGCCGTTAAAATTCAGGAAGGCGAACTGCTGAAAGAAACCCTTTCCAGGACTACTTACAATCATGAAGCCTCGGCGGAGCTCATCCTGCAAAGCTGGGCAAATGCCCTGAATAGCACGCTTTCCAAAATCGACGCCTCGCAATTGGCGGGAATCGGTTTTGCTATCCCCGGGCCTTTCGATTATCGAAACGGCGTGTCTAAGATGGAGCATAAATTCAAAAACCTACACGGCCTCCACATCCCCAGTGCCTTAAATCCTTTGTTGACGACACAAAAGGAACTGCCCATGCGCTTTCTGAACGATGCCACTTCCTTCGCAGTCGGGGAGGCCTGGCTCGGTGAAGGTCAGGGTTTCCAAAAAGTGGTGGTCATTACCCTGGGAACAGGTTTTGGCTCGGCTTTCGTCGAGGCTGATGTGCCGGTCGTATCCGGAGATCAGGTGCCCAAGGAGGGCTGCCTTTGGCATTTACCCTTCAAAGACGGTATTGCCGACGACTACTTTTCGACCCGCTGGTTCATTGGTGAATACGAAAAATTCACGGGTAAAAAAGTCTCCGGCGTGAAGGAATTAATGGAACGTGTGGGCACAGATGCCATCACCAGAAACCTGTTTTTGCAGTTTGGGCAAAACTTGGCAGACTGCTTAAGCACCCCGCTCCAGAAGTTTGGAGCAGAGGTTTTGGTAATTGGCGGCAACATTGCCAATGCCCTGCCCTTGTTCGGAGATGAATTTAAGGCCGGATTGAAAAAAGCCGGGGTCTCCGTCAAAGTTATTGCTTCCAAGCACATGGAACACACCGCCTTGATTGGGAGCGCCCGGCTACTCGACCCTGCGTTTTGGGAGAAAGTGTCCAGGCAGCTGCCGAATATCTAGCCCATCCCCCTGCCTGGCTTTTTCTGCTCCAATAACATATTAGACTTGTTGCGGTGGTTGGCTTTGGCGGGTAAAAAGTCCTTTTTCCGAATGCCTTCGTTAAATTTTTCGCCGAATATGCCCGATTTCGACTACAAAATTTGCCTAGGCATTCGAAAAAATGACAAATTTCCCCACTCAAAGCCCTCCACCGCAACAAGTCTATTGCATTTAGGGCAACGATCGCCTTTTTTGCCCTTCTGTTCGGGGTGCATCGGACAGGTGTATGGCTGAACGGGTTGCTCCATGGGCGTGCCGCATTTGGGGCATTTTCCGCTCAATTTACTAGAGCATTCCTTATGGATTGGGCAACAGAACACGGCAGGAGCCTCCGATTCCGTGAGGGCCATCTGGCATTTTGAGCAATGGTCGCCCTTTTTGCCCGTGATTTCCGGGTGCATCGGGCAGGCATAACTACTGTCGGAAGTCGGTACATTTTTGGAAGTGTGACAAGCCTGGACTAGAAAAAATCCGCCCAAAAGGAGGAACACTGGAAACAGCCATTTCAATTTCATAATTCGATATTTTCTACAAAGTTCTTTAAAGATCATTGCCTTGAACATGACTTTGGTCAGCTATGCGTATGACGTTGAGTACGGATGAAATAACAACCTCAAATTGAGGCTTTTTTGAAAAACCGCTGTTTCGTTGTTTCCACCAAAAAACCGTACAACACCGCAATGCCAATCATAAAGCCCAGCAAGGGCAAGGGCAGGGGTTGCAACCCAAGTCTCGATCCAATGGGCAGGTAGGGCAGCGCCAAGGTCACCGCTACGGTTGCCACACTGGTCCATAATAGCCAGGGTGAAGGACGGCTTTTCAAGGCCGGACGTACCGTTCGGATGATAAGCAAGGCCAACACTTCGGTCATGACGGATTCCAAAAACCAACCCGTCTGAAAGGTCTTTTCCCCAGCTTTAAACACGAGTAGCAGGCACGCAAAAGTCAGGTAATCGAACAGCGAACTTTGGATCCCAAACACCACCATGAAGCGTCGGATGAGGCCAATGTCCCAATGTTTGGGACGCGCCAGTTGTTCCTCATCTACGTTGTCGGAAGCGATGGTAAGCGCCGGGATGTCGGAGAGAAAATTGAGCAACAGTATTTGAGTAGGGAGCAGCGGCAACCAGGGTAAAAACAGGGAAATACCCGCCAGGCTGAACATATTCCCAAAATTGGCACTCGTTGTAATGAAGATGTATTTCAGGGTGTTGAGGTAGGTTCTGCGTCCGTCGAGGATGCCATTTTTGAGCACCTCAAGGTCTTTTTCCATCAGAACAATATCGGCAGCCTCCTTGGCAACATCCACAGCAGAGTCCACCGAAATACCTACATCGGCGGCTTTGAGTGCCGGAGCATCGTTGATCCCATCACCGAGATAGCCCACTACGTTGCCTTTTGCACGCAAAGCGCGGATGAGCCGTTCCTTTTGTTGAGGCTCCACTTCAGCAAATAAATTGACCGATTGCGCCTTTATGGCAAGTGCATCATCGGTGAGGGAAAAAATATCACGCCCTGTTAGCCTGTTTTTATGCTCTATGCCTATCGTTTCTGCCAAATGTGCCGCGGCAAGTTGGTTGTCGCCCGTGATGATTTTGAGGGTAATACCAAGATCCTTCAGACTTTTAAGCGTCTGCGGAATGTCGGCTCTGGGCGGGTCTTCGAGCAGCAGGAAACCCAGAAAAACCATGTCGTTTTCATCATCTTTGTTGATGATAGGGTCGCCAGTCACGTCCTTCCAAGCCACTCCTATTATACGAAAACCCTCGGCACTTTTTGTTTCAAATTGGTGAAGGATAGCTTTTCGGACGCTTTCCAACGGCACGATATTGCCGTCGGATTTTTCCGCATGGCCACATACCGAAAGTACTTCGGATAGGGCGCCCTTCGTAATCATCAGGTCTTTGGCCCCATCATGGACAACTATGCTAAGCCTTTTGCGCAAAAAATCGTAGGGCACTTCGTCTTTTTTTGTAAAATGCCCTGCTTCCATATCCGGTAATTTACGAATGGCCTCGTCGAGCGGGTTGGCAAAACCCGATTCAAAAAAGGCATTGAGCCAGGCAAAAAGCCGTACGCGGTCGTTGGGCTGTCCCTCGAAACCGAGCGTAGCGGCCACTTTGGCTTCCCCTGTGGTAAGGGTGCCGGTTTTATCAGAACAAAGGATATTGATGGCGCCAAGGTTTTGAATAGCCTCGAGTTTTTTGACAATGACTTTGTCTCGGGCCATACGCATGGCGCCCACAGAAAGCGTGGTAACCATGATGGCTGGCAGGAGCTCCGGGGCAAGTCCCACCGCAAGCGCGATAGAAAAAAGAATGCTCGCCGCAATAGGCTTTCCGAGAAAAAGATTGAAAATCAGGATGCCTGCTGAGAGCACAAAAGTCAAGCGCAACAGCAGGTAGCCAAATTTCCGAATGCCTGATTGGAACGAAGTTTCTGGTTCGGCCAATGCCATTTGAGCGGCTATTTTGCCAAATTCACTGTTTTCACCCGTTTGCACCACCACGGCTTTGGCCGTCCCGCTCATAACACTTGAACCCTCGAAAAGAACATTTCTTCGGTCAGCAAGCGGAGCGTCAACCGCTGAAACACCGGGTGCTTTTTCTGCCGGAAAAGACTCACCCGTTAGCGCGGACTCGTTGGCATGTAAATCGGTAGATTCTAATAAGAGGCAGTCGCCAGGCACGATGTCACCTGCAGAAAGCAGCACGATATCGCCCGGCACAATGGATTCTTTCGGGATTTTCTTGAGCTTGCCATCGCGAAGCACCCTGCAGTGGATGTGCATCATCGCTCGAAGCTTCTGCACCGCTTTTCCGGCGCGGTACTCTTGCCAGAACCCAATCGTTCCGGTCAAAACCAGGATGGATATCAGGATGGAAGCATTGCCCCAGTCACCCAAAACGGCGGACATGATAGCTGCAAACACCAACAGCAACACCAATGGAGAGGCAAACTGCCGGACAAACAAACGTAGGGTTTGCACCCATTCCCTCGGGTGTTTTTCCTTTTTACGGCGTTGAAGCAGCCGAAGGGCAGCCTGTTTGGCACCCAAGCCATTTTCAGCGGAGTCGAGGTTTTGCAGGACTGCTTTGGGTGTATATTGCCAGAAGGGGTTGGACATAGCTTAATTGGGCGAAGGAGTACGAATTTCCCCAAAGTTATTGCGCTCGTTCTGCCCCGAAGCTGATATGGATCAGGAGCCTTACTGATTTCAATTGGCGCACCCTGTGTGGTGATGAAGATCAGAAACGGCAATGACCGGCATCACCCCCTTGCCCAATAACATCAGGCACTTTTGCAGCAGACAAACAAACGAGTATAAGGAACGCGACACCAAATCATAATAAAAAGCATGAAGACAATTATCGCTTGTACCGATTTCTCCCCAGATGCCAGCCACGCGGTTAAATATGCTGCGGCACTTGCCAAATCGACTAAGGCCCGGTTGGTTCTTTTTCATTATTTCAGCTACCCTGTTCCGGCGACAGATCTTTCAATGGCATTCCCCACAGTTTTTGTGGACGAAATGGCTGAGGGTTTAGAACACCGATTGCAGGAACTCAAAGCGGAGTTGGCGAAGGCCTATTCCATTGAAATTGACTGTGTGGTCAGGTCATGGGATTTTTCGCTAGATTTAGAAGACGTCTTCCAGGAAACTCAGGCTGATTTAGTGGTGATGGGAACGCAAGGCCATAGTGCCGTCATGAATGTACTGGTGGGAAGCATGAGTGCCGCTGCTATTCGGCGTGGCAAGCTTCCCTTGCTAATTGTACCCCGCGGCGTGGGCTACCACACCATAAAAAAAATCATATTCCCATACGACGACCACGAAATTGAAAACGCTGATTTACTTCGGCCCCTCTTGGATTTGGCCACCCACTTTGATGCGTATATTGAGGTTTTGACCTTGTTCGACTTGAAAAGAACGCCTGAATTGGTTCCGCAAACCAGCATATCTGCCGCCAAAAAAAGCCTGGATGTGCTATTGGCCAAAACGCAGCACGGATACTCGTATGAAAATGAAGCTGCCTTAGATCAGGGTATTTTGTATGAGGCTGCCCGAAGTTCAGCAGATCTGGTGGCCATGATCCCCCACCATCACTCTTTTTGGTCTAATCTGTTGAATCAGAGCAAGACGCAAAAGGTAGCCGCAGCGATCACGTTGCCTTTATTGGTGTTGGGCGAAAATGTTACCCGCCAGGTTTCGTAACTATAGATTTGTTGCCCAAAAAAGAGGTGCTGCGTTTTGTATTGTTCATGCCAAGAGATGAAACTCTTTGTGGTAAATCCGAAGCAATAAAACAAACAAGGAGATCAAAATTGGCCCGAACACAAACCCGATAAACCCGAAAAGCTGTAGTCCTACCACCACACCAAACAAGGTAATGAGCGGGTGAGTATGGCTAATCTTTTTCATCAGCCACATCCGTGCGATATTGTCTATTGATCCGACTACGATGGTGCCATAGAGTACAATAACCAGTGCCTTGACATCTTCCCCTTGCGATAGCAGGATCAGTGAAAGCGGCACATAGGCCAATGCCACCCCAAACACGGGCATCATACTGCACACGAAAGTGAGCGCAAACCACATCAAGGGATCCGACACCCCAAGAAACCAATACATTAAAAGCGCAGCCAGGCCCTGTACCAAGCCCATCAATGGAATACCAACCGCATTGCCCCATACCATATCATTCAGTTGCATGCGAACGAAGTTCACGTTCTCGTGGCGGAGCGGCATCCATTCAAAAAATGACTCCTCCATCTCCTTTCCTTCTGTCAGCATGAACCAGAGTATTAAAAAAGTTGCCAGAAGCAGCCCCAGCCCGCTCACCGTAGCACCAAGCAGGTTTTGGGCTGCATTTACTGCCCAATTGCTGAGGCTATTCAGATTCTCAGGGGTAAGCAGCGAGATTCCATACTTATGTTCGAAGATGCCAACTTGTGCTTCAACGCTTTGTCGGAGTTGGTCGGAATTCTGAATCAAGGAGAGCACTTTGCCTTGAAGCATCAAAAAAAGCCCGTTAAAAAGGAAAAAAACTACTGCAAATGAAAGGAGCAGCAGTGTGGCTGCGGCTATTTTCAGCGACCATTTCCAGCGGGTGGTTAAAAAAAACAACAGGTTTCGCAACAGTACGTATAGGGTATAGGAACCCAGCAAAGCCGGCACAAAAAAGCTGAGATTCCAAAACAGAACTCCAAAAATGGCTGTGATGAGCAGGATTAGGGATATCTGTCGAATCGGAGTAGCAGGGATTTGGCTCATTTCTAAAATCGTAACGCGCAAAAAAGGTGAACCACCCATCCTGAGCGGTTCGCCAAAAGTAAAAATGATCTGGATTAGTCTGTACACTGATTTTCCCAGCTGATCAAAATCACCCCTTACCCCAACCTCCATCATCTACCCACTGATCAAGGTGATAACACCTTGCAGCAAAGTTTAAAAAGTAAGGCTGCCGAAGAATAAACTGCTATAATCCTTATTTGACATGAACCTAGTGGCAGGGGCACGAAGTCTTTGATAGTTTGGTCGACTCTTTTGAACTGATACTTTGTTGCGCCTCAGTCATGGAGAGCCCGCTACAATCCTTCGTCGCGCCTAGTCTCATCTCAAAATAATCTGACCAAACTATCAAAGACTTCGTGCCCCTGCCACTAGGTTCATGTCAAATAAGGATTATAGCAGTTTATTCTTCGGCAGCC
>JBBQLD010000209.1:0-8162 GCA_038327555.1 Chitinophagales bacterium | reverse complement strand
TTTCATATTTAAGTAGTTGTGTTTTTAGTGTTGGCGAACGGACAGAATATCCAGCGGTTGCACGAACTTGACTAAGCAAAGGTGCAGATAGTAATACTTTTAAAACAGGATGTTTTTTCAAGGTTTTTCTGAGCATAAACTTACACATCACAAATATCAATCGCCTTGCTCAACGAGCCTAACTTATCTCCAGCGGTTGGAATAAACTCCTGGGCCACATAGCCTTTGAAGCCGGTTTCCACGATGGAACGCATGATAGCGGGGTAATAAAGCTCTTGAGTTTCGTCAATTTCGTTGCGTCCTGGCACTCCGGCAGTGTGGTAATGGCCAAAGTACTGATGGTGATCGCGGATCGTACGGATCACATCACCTTCGTTAATCTGCATGTGGTAAATATCGTAGATTAATTTGAAGTTTTCAGATCCCAGGCGTTTGCAGAGTTCTATACCCCAGGCAGAGTTATCGCACATGTAGTCTTTATGATCAACCTTGGAATTGAAGAGTTCCATTTGAATGACCACGCTATTTTTTTCGGCCAGGGAGAGTATTTTTTGTAATCCTACAACGCAGTTTTTCAGGCCAGTTTCGTCGTCCATACCATTGCGGTTTCCGCTGAAACAGATCAGGTTTTTGTGACCTGCTTTGGCCACCAGCAGAATCATATTGGCATAATTCTGAACGAGTTGGGCGTGATACTGCGGATCGTTAAAACCTTTGGTAAGCCCAATTTCTGCGCCGTTGCACATAGATGAATCCAGGCCATATTTTTTTAAGACCTCCCACTCTTTCGGTCCGATCAGGTCTATGGCCGTGAGTCCGATTTGACGTGCAAAAATGCAAAGTTCATCCAAAGGAAGATCACCGTAAGTCCATCGGCAAACGGAATGGCGGATATTGCCTTTTCGAGTGATTGCCTGATTGAGGGCGGGTGTTTGCTTGTCTGACATTTTTGCAAATGCAAGTGAATGCGAAGTCGCGAGCGCGGCGGCTCCAGCGACTAGGGTTTTTAGGGCGTGGCGACGGGTGGGCATGTTTGAAAAATGTTTACGGTGGAGGAATTGCCGCACAAATGAATAAAAATTCTTGTTTAAAACCTCGTAGGTTTTGAATATCAGGGTAGATACACACTTCACAAGGTTGTGTGAATTGGAGCTGAACCTGTTTTTTGACAGGATTTACAAGATGGACAGGATCTAACAGGGATATGGATTAGAGCTGGGACTATTTTTTGACAGAATTTACAGCATGGACAGGATCTAATAGGGGTATGAATCCTGTTCATCCTGTAAATCCTGTCTAAAATATTTTACGCTTAGTCTTGAGCCAGTTTTTGTACCTACCATAGGTTCAAAAAAACCTGCGAGGTTTCCACACCTCCATCGTTGGTAATTTCACCGTAAACGCCGTCTCAATCCCCTCTCGCCTTTCCACCTCAATACTTCCTGCATGCAGCCGCACTACCCCAGCCACGGAATTCAAGCCTAATCCATGCCCTTTCACATCATGGACATCACCAGTTGGCACGCGGAAGAATTTTTCGAATAGTCTCCAGCACTTCTTCTACAAGCTTACGGAGGTCTACCGACTCTGTTTTTAGCTCGGGTTCGCTCTGCTCGAAAAGTGACATCCGCAGCACCTTGTCTACCAACAGTGTGAGTCGATTGAGTTCTAATTGAGAAATAGCCAGCGATTCCTGGGGACGGGCAGGATTTTCCAGTGCATCGAAATTTTGTAAAGCTTCGATGGCCACCCTCACGGTCGAAATGGGCACTTTCTTTTTCAGCCAGAACGCCAGCAACTCAGTCTGGATACTCAGCCTCCGCGCCAACTTTCGCACCGCGAAACTCAATTGATCGAACTATTAGCCACCAAGCTCAACACCATCTTGGAGCGCCGGGAAATCCTGAAACAGGTTTGGGCATGATTCTATATTCAATTCCCGGAATGTGGATGTGTACGTTGCCCGGCTTCGGGAGTATTTGAAAGATGACCAGGCGGTGCAGATATTGACTTTGAAGGGCGTGGGGTATCGGGTGGTGTGTAGTTAGGGGCAAAGATTACAAACAGTTTTGGGCGTTCGATATTCGGTGTTCGGCGTTCGATATTCGATGTTCGATGTTCAAACTTTAATGTCGAATATCGAATGTCGAATATCGAACACCGAACACCGTGCCCCATCAACAACTCCTGCGCCGCTTTTGCCACCACCGTTCCCGGCCCGAAAATGGCCGCTGCGCCAGGAAATCCTAAAAAAGGTTTGGGGCCACGATTCTATTTTCAATTCCCGGAATGTGGATGTGTACGTTGCCCGGCTTCGGAAGTATTTGAAAGATGACCCGGCGGTGCAGATTTTAACTTTGAAGGGAGTGGGATATCGGGTGGTGTGTAGTTAGTTTTCCGCTACTTTTGTAATCAATGAAATCCTCCTCTGCCCTTTTTTTGCTCTGGGCAATCCCTTTCTTGTTGTTTGCTCAGCGTGTTCCCGGATGGGAATACACACTAAAGGGTGTGGCGGAAGGTCTTTCGGACAACAATATTTTCCACATTTTCAAAGACAGCAGGGGGTTTGTCTGGATTTCTACCCAAAACGGCGTGAACCGTTGGGACGGCTACGAATTCAACACCTACAATTACAACCCCTCCGACACCAATAGCCTGAGTGGCAACTGGGTCAATTTCAGCTTCGAAGACCGTGCCGGTTTCCTTTGGTTCGGCACCTTCGGTGCTGGACTTTGCCGTTTCGACCCACGCCGCGAGCGGTTCGAGCGGTTCCCAAAATCCGAGCGATCCGGCGGACTGAGCAGCGACGTGGTCACCTGCGCCGCGCAGGATGCGGCGGGCATCCTTTGGTTTGGTACCGCCAACGCGGGACTTGTGCGTTTCGATCCAGCAAACCAAAGTTTTTCTTCATTCCCAAAAGCAGCCAAATTTTCGAACGAAGTTTCAAAAGCAGCTTTTCCGACGGAACAATTTTCAGGGCCACCATCAGCACACATCACATCCTTGTTGGACGATGGTGAACAAGGCCTTTGGGTGGGAAGTGCTTTTGGATTGAGTCATTTTGACAAGCGGAGCGGTATGTTTGAATACTTCTTTCACGACCCACAAAACTTGCGCAGCCTGAGCGACAACTTTATTATTAGTCTACACCGGTCGCAAGCGGGTGACCTTTGGGTAAGGATGCCCAAGGCCTGGGTTCGATTTGATGCACAGCACCGTGATTTTCAACTTGAAAAACAATACGCAAGAATACCCAAGGAGGCATCACAGGGCCATTTTTGGGAAGCTTCCACGGGCGAGCATTGGCAAGCCCGAGACAACGGCTTTCAATATTGGTATCCAAGTAAGAACCCTTTTGAACTTGGCTTGGGCGAGCGCTATCCCGCTGAGATTTTTGGGCTGAAAAAAATCCGAGCCCTGCTCGAACACGCAGGTTATCTATGGGTGGCGAGTGAAGAAGGACTTTTTCGCTCACCGCTTGGAGGAGATGTGGCTCGCCCTCGAGCGGTACCACATCAAGTTTTGCCCCAAAGTTTTCACGCGCTATTGGCAGATGGGGAGGCTCTGTGGGCGGCTTCCAAAACCAATGGATTGTTCCGAATCGAAATGCCCACGGGAGGCATCCGGCATTTCCCATCTGCGCCTGATAGTTTAGGGCCGAGTTCGAACTCCCTGTTCGTTATGACTCAAGATGCCTGGGGCAAAATCTGGTTAGGTGGCCGTAACGTGTTCGATCGTTTTGATCCAAAAAGCGGAAAATTTTCGGCTTCTATTGCTTCAATAAAAGCCTCCAGCAGCATCCTGTCGCTATTTTTCGATCGCCAAAAACGCTTGTGGGTGGGTACACTTTCAGAGGGTTTGTTTGCGTATTCTTTCGATGATTTTGGGCAAATCAAGGGGGTGGAGCAATTTCGCTACGACCCAAAAGATTTGAATTCTATCAGCAACGACATCATTTTGGCCATTTGGCAAGATAGCAAGGATATACTTTGGTTTGGGACCGACGGCGGCCTCAACCGATTGCCCGCCGAATGGCAGTCGGGCCAAACAGCCAGATTCCATCGCTACCTGCGCAGCGATGGCCTGGCCGACGACAAAATCATGAGCATCCGAGATGATGCGCAGGGAAATCTCTGGGTCGGGCATCTCAGCCACGGTCTTTCATCGCTCTCTTCTGCCACAGGTTTGGTGCGCACATTTGGCCTGGCCGACGGGCTGCCCAGCACTTTGCTTTATTGGACCTCTGCTTGGAAACGCCCCGACGGTGCCCTGTTGTTCGGCACCACGGAGGGCCTTGTTGCATTTCATCCCGATAGTTTGAAGCCAAAAAACATGCAGGCACCGCCCGTTTTTTTTACTGAAATCCAACTGTTCAACAAAAAAATGGAGATTGGGAGGGGGGCTGCTCATTTGCCAGAATCACCTGTTTTTTCACCAAACCTCATTTTTGATCACGACCAAAACAGCCTCACATTCCGTTTTGCCGCCCTCAATTTTATCCACCCGGAATTGAACCGTTTCGCCTACCGCCTCGAACCGCTCGACGAGGATTGGCACCCGATCGGCACTCGGCACGAAATCTCGTTTTCCCACCTACAGCCGGGCCGATATACGCTGCGGGTAAAGGCCTGCAACAACGAAGGGGTGTGGAATGAGACCGGGGCTACGCTCCCATTTCGAATTCGACCGCCCTGGTGGTGCACTCCCTGGGCCTTCGCAGTTTATGCCCTTCTGCTCGGCGGGGGGTTGTGGTTAGCCTTTCTCCATCAGGTACGCGCCTCCAAACGCAAATTCTGGCTGCATTTTGGTCAAACATTGGCTGAAACCGACTTGGGCAAGCTGCCCAAAGGAGCCTCGGGCGTAGAACTTGAATTCTTGCAAACGCTCTACAAAGTGCTTGAAAAACACTTCGCCGACGAATACTTTTCCGTTGAGCAAATGGCCAGGGAACTTGCCCTGAGCCGCACTCAACTTCATCGCAAAACCATCGAGGTAACCGGATTCTCTGCCGGACAGTTGCTCCAAAACCTCCGACTCGAACACGCCCTGCAGTTGCTCGCCGAGTCGAACCTGAACATAGCCGAGGTGTCTTTTCGCTGTGGGTTTTCTGACCCAAACTACTTTTCCCGACTTTTTTCAAAAACGCAGGGAATGACCCCTACGGAGTTTTCGCAGCGGGAAAGGGCTTGATTTTGGCCCATCTGGAACAAATGTGCTATCATTTGGAACATTTGTCCTGATACCCGGCATGGGGTTGAACCGCACTTTTGGGGAAACTTTTTTTTCACCAAAAATTTCGATTTCACTTATGAAAATCAATCATTTTCCCCCAATCATTGTTGCCTTTTGCTTTGTAACGCTCCTTTACACGCCAGTCTTAGCGCAACAGTTTGAAAACACATTTGGCTCGCTTGCCAACCACGAAGAACCCCAGGATGGAAAACCAATTCCCAACAGCCAGTACATCGTGCTCTCCAATTCGCTCAGTTACGGTCCTGCAAGCCGCATCGTGCTTACCCGCCTTAACTCAACAGGAAGCGTAGCCCTGTTCGCCACAATCAACGAACTGGGCAGCCCAACCACCGCCTATTATGGCAATTCCATTGATTTGGAGTTGAACGCCGCGGGCGTTCATACGGGCTACCTTATTGCGGGCAGCCGAAGTACAGCCAATGGCCGTCAGGCGCTCCTGATTCGAACCAACACGAGTGGGACGGTCACTTGGACCAAAGCCTTACCCAATTTCGACGCCAGCGGCAACTTGGATGAGCGCGGGGTCTCGGTGGAACGTCAGCCCAATGGCGATGTAATATTGACCACATCCGGGTACAATGCCGTGGTCGGAAATTACCGCTTTTCGGTTTCCAGGTTTAACAGTGTAGGCACGCAGCTCTGGAGCAACCGATATTATGCCAACACTTCAGGGCAAAGTTTTGAGGCCACAGAAGCTTGCAACGCCATCCGTTCTGGGGCTGAAACCATCGTTGTCACCGGGCGATTCTGGGTGGCGGACAATTCCAACCCACACAGTTTTCTTTCTTGTATCAACGCCGGGACAGGGGTGGAAATCTGGCGAAGGAGCTACGACAGTGGTTTTACCGCAGATGCTGGTCTTGATGTGGTCTATAAACCTGCCAATGGCGGTTCTGAACCGGCTGCATTGATGGCCGTAGGCCGCGCAGGCTTACAGGCTACGACCCTCTGGGTGATTCGCGCCAACCCTTTGAATGGAATTGCCAGTACCAAAACTTACGCCCCGAATGTATTCTTCTCCGGTTTTTCGGGAGTAGCCGTCAATTTGGATGTAACGGGCACCAGGGCCGCCATTACGGGCAGCATTGTTTACCAACCCAATCTTGGTACATACCTCAGTGGGACCTATGTGATGGCCATGCCATTTTACGGCACAGAGCTGCCAGACTGGGCTTACTACTATGCCAGTTCATCCCCTCAGTTTACCGAAACGCACAGCATTGCCCAAATCACAGGGGCTTTGGCGGGGTATTTCGTTACCTGCGGTTCGAGAATCACAGGCTCGGCGTTCAACGATGTGCACAGCATCCGAATCAATTCGCTCGGCTCAACCGGTGGTAGTGGTTGTAACACAGAACCGATTACCGTCATCAGAACCTTGCAAGGCAGCAACGCTTGGCGCGCCTTCAACCGTACGCCTTATACATGGACGAATATTATGCCCAGCCGGAGCACGCGAAGTTTTGCCCAGGAATTTTGTACCGAAGCCCTGCTAAACGTGGAGGAACGGGAAAAATCCCAATCAGCTATGGGAACGGAGGTACAGTTGTACCCAAACCCAAGCGCAAGTGGTCACAATGCGATACTCGCTTTTGAATTGTCTGAAGAAACGCCCATCCAAATCCGGGTGTTTGACCTGACCGGGCGCGAAATCTGGTCATCCAGTCAAACCCTGGAGCCGGGCGTCCAAACCTTGGATTTGCCCGCCGGCCAATGGTTGAACGGAACGTATTTCGTGCAAATGAAGGCCGCTGATTTCAACCAGACTTTGAAGTTCGTCGTGTCCAATCAATGATGCTCCTTGGTCGGGGTGGCCACTGGGTAGCCCCGACCATTTCTTTTGTTTACCTAAACCGATTCTGGTCAATGAGATTCAATTCCTTCCTCTTGTTCTATTTCCTCTTTTTTCGTGCCAGCGCCCAGGACATTTCCCCGGAAGTCATCGCCGCTGCGGGCGACTCGCATCTGGGAGTCAATGGCATGCAACTGAGTTGGTCCCTCGGCGAAACCGCTGTGGAAACTTTCAACGCCGCTGCCAACCGCCTGACCCTGGGTTTCCATCAAATGTACGTTCAACCCCTGTCAGTATCCACCAACGAGCCTGCCCCTTTTGCAGATTTTATCCGGGTATGGCCCAACCCGACGAGTGGCATTTTGCACTTGGAAAACGGGAGCGGGCAAAGCCTGTCCGCCGTGGCTACAGATGTATCCGGGCGGAAGGTATTAACGATACAAGACATTGATATTTATCACAATATTGATTTTTCAAATATCGCGGCTGGAAACTATTTCCTCCAGATTTCCACTAAAAATCAAGTCATCACCACTTACAAAATCGTAAAACAATGACAAAACAATCCTACAGCCGATTCTTCCAAACCCTGTTGCTCATAGCCACCATTGCCCTGAACCTCAACTTTGCCAACGCCCAATCACCGCAAGGTTTCAAGTATCAAGGCGTGGCCCGCAACGCGCTCAACCAACCCATTGCCAGCCAGGACATTGCCCTGCGGCTCAGCATCGTACTTGATCCTGATGGCGATGGCGATGGACCGCTGGTCTATCGGGAACGGCACCAAACTACCACTTCTGATCTCGGCGTATTTTCCCTCAATATCGGTCGGGGTACGGTTTTAAGCGGCAATTTCGCCACCATCGTTTGGGGTGGAAACCTCCATGCGATGCGCACGGAACTTGATCCTACAGGGGGCAATACTTTCACCTTTATGGGAAGCAGTCCTATCCTTTCTGTACCGTATGCGCTTCACGCGGAAACGGCCTCCAGCGCGAACACGGAATCCCAAAATCTCGCGCTCAACGGCACACAATTGTCTATTTCTCAGGGGAACAGTGTGGATTTAAGCGGCCTGGGCGGCGGCGGGAGCAGCCCTTGGCTCACAAACGAGACG
>JBBQLD010000208.1:0-8177 GCA_038327555.1 Chitinophagales bacterium | reverse complement strand
CGTTCATGGTAGTGGTTTTAGGAAAAAGATGCTACAAAAGTAAGCACTAGGCACACTACAAACAAGGACATTTTGCGCCATTTCACGACAGGCACATGCCACAAAAAAACGAGGCCGATCTCCCGTCAGGAAAATCGGCCTCGCCAAATCACTTCATCATTCTATCACTTTATCACTTCATCACTCTATCGCTTCATCACTCTATCGCTTCATCACTCTATGGCTTCATCACTCTATGGCTTCATCATTCTATCGCTTCATCATTCTATCACTTCATCACTCGATCGCTTCATCACTCCATCACTTCATCACCTCATTGTATCACCTCACTGCAAAACCACTTCCCGCTCCGACATCATTTTACGGATGTTGATGAGCGCGTACCGCATACGACCTAATGCAGTGTTGATGCTAACGCGGGTAAGACCAGCGATTTCTTTGAAACTCATATCGGCATAGTGGCGAAGGATGACCACTTCACGTTGTTCTGGGGGCAGTTCATCCAACAGATGTCGGATGCGATTGTGCGTTTCTGAGCGCATGATGATGGTTTCAGGACCTTCATCGCTGACACGCAACACATCAAAGATGTCGAAGTCCGGATGAGGATTTACGTGCGCCCGGCGTTTGTTGCGTCGGTGATAGTCCACACACATATTATACGATATGCGCATGGCCCACTGCACGAATTTACCTTCGTGGTTGTACTTGCCCTTGCGGAGCGTGTCAATGATTTTGATAAAAACTTCTTGAAAGATGTCTTCCGCGAGGGCGCGGTCTTTCACAAAGAGATAAATAGAGGTGTAAATTTTAGCCTTGTAACGCGCGAGAAGTGTCTCGAAGGCTTGTTCATCACCGTCTGTGTAGCGTGCGATCAGTTCGTGATCGTGAAGCATTGGCATAACTTGCATGAGCAAATGGGTTTGCTGTTAACCAGTTAAATTAATTCAGAAATTTAATTGGTGTCAAGTTATAGCCTATACGCAGAGAGAAAGTTGGTGATGAAATAATTGGGCGAGGTGCCTGTTAACGATGCCAAATGTAAAGGCTTATTGTTTGAATAGGGAAATTTTTTTTAAGTTTTAACAAAATATTTCTTGTGGTGCAGGCAACCCGTGAATTTTCATCTGAAAAATTGGGTAAATAGGCTACTTTTGCACCCGAATCCAGAATAAAGTTGGGCGCAACTCTATTGGCCGATTCCCGTAAAAACCTTCGCTGCCACGCCGCCTTTCGCAACTGCGCCATTTTTACCCACCTTTAAAGCGGCCCGTCAGCATTTTTCTCATGGAAATTGCCATAGTAGTAGTCCTCATTATCCTGCACGGGTTTCTTGTGCTTGGTGAAATTGCTCTCCTTACCTCCAAGCGTTCACGGCTCGAAGCCGAAAAATTGAAGGGCAACCGCAATGCTGCAATCGCTGTCACCTTACTTGACAACATTGACCGTTATCTGTCTGCTATGCAGATCGGTATTACCCTGATCAGTATTGTGGAAGGTGCATATGCAGGGGTAGCCATTGGCCATAAGCTTGAGCCGTTCGTTGCCCAATTTCCTAGTGCTGCACCCTACGCGGAGCAAATTTCGATTTCGATTGTCGTTACTTTAATCACCTATTTCTCGCTGATCGTGGGCGAGTTGGCGCCAAAGTACATCGCTATCCAGTATGCCGAATCCCTGGCCATCGCTTGTGCCCCGGCGATGAATTTTATCACCAAACTTACTGGCCCCATTTCCACCTTTCTGAGTTGGAGTACAAAAATGTTCATGCGAATGTTGTTTATTAAGCCAAATGACCAACAGAGTATTTCGGAAGACGAAATCAAGTTGATGGTAAAAATGGCAAACCAGCAAGGCGTGTTGGAACCCAAAGAAAGCGAGTTTATTACGAATATTTTGCGTTTTGCGGATCGCGACGCCTATACCATTATGACCCACCGAAACGACGTGGAATGGATAGACATCCAGGAAAGTATGGAAGAGAATGATCGGGTTATCCGCGAAAGCGGTTACACCAAATTCCTGCTCTGCGACGACGATATTGAAAATATCATCGGGGTGGTAAAGCTTCGAGACTATATTGGAAATCAGGACAAACCAGACTTCGACCTGCGTAAAATAACCACCCAGCCGCTTTACATTCCGGAATCGATGAATGCGCTGAAAATTCTGGAAAGCTTCCGAAAAGAACGCAATTACTTTGCCGTAGTGGTAGACGAATATGGATCCACACAAGGAATCATCACCCTGCACGACCTGACCGAAAACATCTTCGGTACATTGCCCGACCTGGACGATACCGAGGAACAAGATATCGTAACTCGGGAAGATGGCAGTTTATTGGTGGATGGTATGATTCCGATTGATGAACTGCGCGAAACCTTGAGTCTCAAGTCCTTTGATTATGAAGACGCTGATTATTCAACTTTAGCTGGTTTTATCCTTTATAAACTTAGCGAGATCCCCAAAGTAGGTGATATCCTGACTACGGAAGGCTATCGTTTTGAAATTGTAGACATGGATAAGAGCAAGATTGACCGGGTGCTGGTGAGTAAGATGCCGGAGGAGATTTGAGTTTCAAGTTTTGAATCAAAAGTTTCAAATGGCATAAATTCAACCGAGCTTGCAGCCTTTTCAACTGAACTCCGGTCTTTATTTGTCAAAATTTCACACCTAAAAATTTCAATTTTGATGAAGCATCTCCTGCTAATTCTCCTGTTAGCTTACATACTACCCGTTACAGCTCAATCAGGGCAAGGCAATCCTGATTACCTGAGAGCCGTTGAGATCGCCCTCGGCGAACTCCAGAAAGGCCAGTGTAAACCTTGCCTGGAGGCTTACGAACGAGCTTTCGCTATTTCCAAACACAGTGCGTTAAGTCATCTCCGCGCTGCGCGCTGCGCCCAAATGTGCAAAGACGCAGATAAAGCCCAAACATTTGCCGATAAAGCAGTGGAAATTAGTTGGGACATGACGGCAAGTGTCCTTCAAAACAACAACGATTACCCAGAGCTTGCTCCTTTAAAAGCGTCAAATTTGGGGAAAAAGACCTTAAAGGAGACGGCGATAAAGGCCAAAGCCTCTGGTTTCAATGCCGAATTGGCAAAAGCACTTGACTTACTCTCCGAAGAAGATCAAAAATACCGCCGTCTGGACAGTGAGATAGCTTCAAAATACGCAATAGAATCCCCTGAATATCAAAAATTCATGCAGGACTGGGCACAAAATGATTCATTATGCCTTATAAAAGCAGAAGCCATCATCCAGCAATTTGGGTACCCAGGCAAATCACTCGTGGGCGAATCAAGGCAAGACGCTATCTGGATGATAATCCAACATGCTCCGCTTGAAAAACAGGAGCAATATTTTCCATTAATTGATGCTGCCGCGCAAAAAGGCGAAATGCGTAAATCTGCTTGGGCATTGCTGGTGGATCGGATTCGAATGTTCAAAGGGCAAGCGCAGATTTATGGCTCGCAAGTAGTACACGACTATATTTCTGGCAGCAAAAAATTTCATGAGATAGAAGACGAAATAAATGTGAACAAACGCCGCGCTGAAGTGGGCCTGGGCCCACTCGAAGAATATGCCGAACGAATGGGTGTGGCGTGGAAACCGAAATGAATATTGCACTGTGAACCATACATTCGCTTTTACTCGCCTTGGCCCTGATATTAAATGCAATCCTAAGCCAAGGTAAAAATGACGAAATGACAATTAATGACGAAATGACGATTAATGACCCAATGACGATTAATGACGAAATGACGATAAATGACAAAATGACGATAAATGACGAAATGACAATAAATGACGAAATGACGATAAATGACGAAGCACCCTCCGCTTCCCGGCTCGAACCCTATAAAAACCGCCTGACCAAAAACTTCCGACACTATGGGAAATGGGCGCGACGAAAAGGGATTTCCTGCTTTCGGGTGTATGACAATGACATCCCTGGAACGCCCTTGGCTGTGGATATTTACGAAGGTATTGCTCATATTGCAGAATACGAGCGCGATCACGGAATGGACCCAGACCAGCACTCTGCCTGGTTGGCTGAATGCATTCAGGTTACCTCAGACGTGCTTGATATTCACCCTGATAGCATCTTTTTAAAATTCAGGCAGCGGCAAAAAGGGCTTCGGCAATACGAGCGATTTTCTCGTGCTGGTGCAGAATACATTGCGCATGAAAACGGGCTGAACTTTCTGATTCGTCCGGCAGATTATCTTGATGTCGGCCTGTTTCTCGACCATCGAAATACCCGCCAAATGGTGCGTACAGCGGCTGCCGGGAAACGTGTACTTAACTTGTTTGCCTACACAGGTTCATTCTCCGTATACGCAGCAGCAGGCGGTGCAGCATCCACGCTCACCGTGGATATGAGCAATACTTACCTTCAATGGGCTGACCGAAATCTGGCACTCAATGGTTTC
The DNA here is from genome assembly GCA_038327555.1 of Chitinophagales bacterium. GTDB lineage: Bacteria > Bacteroidota > Bacteroidia > Chitinophagales > Saprospiraceae > M3007. Next base: position 3,738 of record JBBQLD010000208.1, on the reverse strand, counting down.
TCAACTGGCCCTCACCGCCTATTGCAAGCCGATGTAACCTCCTGGTTGCACGAGCCTCCAGCGGAACAATTTGACCTCATCGTACTGGATCCACCAACATTTTCTAACAGTAAGCGAATGACTGGCACGCTCGATACCCAACGTGATCATGTATGGATGCTCAACGCTGCACTTCAACGCTGTGCACCGGGCGGAACTATTTGGTTCTCTACCAATTACCGCCGTTTTAAATTAGAGGAGGGAGAAATTCGGGCTACTGAAATTCAGAACATTTCAAAGCTGACGGTGCCCGAAGATTTTCGAAATGAGCGAATTCACCAGTGTTTTAAGATATTGAAATAAAGTCGTCATTAATCGTCATTCGTCATTAATCGTCATTCGTCATTGGTCGTCATTAATCGTCATTAATGACCAAATGACGATTAATGACGACCAATGACGAATGACCCAATGACGATTAATGACGAATAACGAATGACGACCAATGACAATCACAAGCCCTTAACATCCACATTTACCTTCCCGGTTGAAAAAAGGTTAACTCGAATACCAATAGGAGTAACGCGCGTGTCCTGCACAAACACGGTATCCAGAACGCCATAGAGCGTCACACCAGGCTGTATCTGGTAATTACTGAGCGATTGTTGCACGGCGCTTTTTATCTCCGCAATGTTCTGACCGACTGGGAAGGCCATACTCGCCGCCATTTTCTTTTTGATGGCTCCTTGGAAAATCCAGGAGGCGGAGCGAAGCAGAAAATTGCGCGTATCTATTTGAAAATCAAGATCTTTTACTTCAATTTGGTTCTTCAGCGGATTGAATTCCGGCCTACCAATGAAGTAGATATGGCCATTGAAAGAACCGCTGAGCGTGGTATTCACCACCACGCGATCATTGTTGCCCCAGAGCGCGAGGTCTTCCACCTTTACTTTCTTTTTTCCGGTTTCAAAAACCTGTCCGATCATGATGTTTTTTGCCAAACGCTCGGCTTCAGCGAAGGGAACATCGGTGGCAAAACGCATTTGAAAATCATCGGGCGCTTCGTTCAGCAAGGTCAGGTTGGGTAATATGGAATTTTCGCGGAAAGCTGGTTTTTCACCAAAAGACACATCGTTAAGGCATTCGACGGCGATTTTGGTCTGCAACGCATTATTGTAGGCCGTGAGCGGAGTCAGGCCAATACTGAGCGGTGTTGTTTTCGACCACATCTGATAGCTTTCGTCCATCAACATGGGTTGCTGAATAGCTTCCCAGGCCTCCTGAACATAAGGGCGAATATTAATCTGCTGGCTTACATATTGATCCAGGGTTTTACTAAGGGTCTTTTTGCTGCGGTTCAGCACGAGATTGGCAATGGTTTCGACATTGATGTCCCCAATACCTGTTTTTAGTTTTGGGCGAACGAGCCATTCGTGCCATTCAACTTCGGTCTGGGTGCTGAGGCTCCAGTCTGGATTGATGTTGAAAGTGGTTTTAAAATTCAGTGTTAATTCACCTTCAGCCTCCGCCGCTGCGCCGAACAACAGTTCCTTTTTCATCCAAAGTTTGAGCGGCACGCGGTATTTTACGGTATTGCCAGCAAAAAACAGGGTAATATCTTCTGTTTTCCAGGCATTCATCATCAGACCGTCGTGGCCGTTGTCGTCGTAAGAATAGTCTTCAAATAGCGCTGAACCAGATAGCCTTTTATTGAGCGAGCGCAGGATTTCGTCTACCGGGATGCTGACGGGGATACTCAAAGTAGAGGGTACGGGGGCCGGATCGGCAGAAGCGGAGTACAATTCCGTTGGCTTGGGCGCGTCGGTGTATTTCGTGGGGCCACAGAACGCGAAAAGGCAGATAAAGGGGAGGATGTGGAGTGGGCGCATAGTTGGGAAATAGAAAATTATTCGCCAGCAGTGGAAAGGACAAGTTCGTACAAACCTTTATAAATGAAAAAATTAGCCTCTAACCTAAGCTTATCCATGACTGTTTTTACATGGATTGAAGTGTCTGCAAATCTACTTGGAAATCGGCGATAGAGTAGTGCAAGGCAATCTCTCGATCAGCCAATATTTTCTGAAACGCCAAACGATTGATGCCCAGCAAGCGCGATGCTCGCTCTAAAGTAATGAAGCGGCGCTGGTATAGCGATACTGCAACTTCAGTGCGTAAATCTTGCTCCGTGTAAGATTTTTGGGTCAAGATATCATCAGGGATTTCGAGTAACATGATGGCTATTTTCTTGCAAAGATAGGTTGTTAGGCGTGATTTTTTGTGCTGTGCTATTAGGCAAAGCCTGAACCCAAATAATGGTCAAACCCAAAAAGTTGGCGGGGCTCCTTCGAGACATTCTTCTGCTCTTGAAAGCAATTTGGCAGCATCTTTTTTCATAACTCAATGCCTTCCCGGCGCACATTCTGGTAAAACAAATAATCCGAAGTATTGAATCGCCCTAAGGTGGTTGGATGTGCAGAAATCGTAGTGTTGAATTTGAGCTCCAGATCGTACAAGGCGCTGTTCCTGTACCGAACTTCGGATCCGGTTTTAATGTCTTCGTCTTTCAACACTACCAAAAAATCAATATCTGACCCTTCGTGGTGGTCGCCACGGGCGTAGGAACCATACAAGATCAGTTTGGCGAGACGCATGCCATACAAGGTCTGCAGTTCAGATTTTACGGCTTGGGCTAGGCTGTTTTTGTTGAACATGGTGCAGTGTGTTATGGCATAAAGGTAGGGCATTTGCTGTTTCGCTCTGAATAGGGCCTTCTTTCAAATAATATCTTCATCCCCTGCGACGAAAAAAAGGGTAAAAGCACCAAGGGTACGGTTAGTCCTGGGCAAGCCGGAAGCCATTAACGAAGTTCCAACTTTCTGGACAAGCTTCGTTGCGCTCCGCAGATCGGTGGTCAATGTTGCAGTCCCAGGAACCGCCGCGTTTCACCCGACCCGTGTCATCTCCGCCTTTTTTCCACGAAGCGCCATCAGCAGGAGCTCCATTGTAATCCTCATGCCAGATATCCTGACACCATTCCCACACATTGCCGCTCAGGTCGTGGAGGCCGAGTTCATTCGCGTTCAATTGGCCTACGGGCTGTGTTTTTCCCTTTGAATTAATTTGAATACCACCCCACTTTGTCCAGCTCGTTGCCGCCAGAAAACCTGTATCCTTTCGAGAGATTGCCGCCCCGTGCCGCATATTCCCACTCAGCTTCGCTGGGCAAATGATATTTTTTGCCTGTCTGCTTAGAAAGCCATTGGCAAAATGCTTGCGCATCTTCCCAGCTGATATTCATAACAGGCCGCCGACCACGCCCCCAGCCTTTATCATTGGGCTTTTCTTTTCCTGTGTCGGCGCAAAAGGCATCGTACTCCTCAAAAGTGACCGGGTATTTACCCATCCAAAAAGAAGGGACTGTGACTGGATGGATAGCCTTCTCAGAATCATCTTCATTACTACCCATCTGGAAGCTGCCGCCTTCTACGAAGACCATTTCTGGCCCGGCGGGAATATCGCGCTTGGTTTGGCCGTTTTTGGGCATAGTGTCGGGGTGTCTTTAAGTCACCCCGACACATGCTGGCGGCTCGGCTTTTTCTTTTTTAGATGTAGAGATGACTTGATTTGAAATCCCCACCTGGCTTTTGTCACGCAAACCCTCCAATTTCTCCACCAAAACATCCACCTCCCTAAAAATGCTCAAATAAGCATCGTCAAAAGTACGCCAGTGCCTATCCGTAACGGGAAACCCTTTCTTTG
>JBBQLD010000207.1:0-8181 GCA_038327555.1 Chitinophagales bacterium | reverse complement strand
CTTGATAGGCCCAAAATTTTTTATTTTTATTTTGCTCATGATTTTTTCGCTTTAAAAATGCCACAAATTCAGGCTTAATGTTCCGATAAGTAAGCATCCAGCCATTTCAACGTATTCAGATACTGGCTGTATTTTGCCCGGATGTACTTATGGCACAAATATACGGTCTTTTTATTCTTCGACCGCTTGAACTCACTTGACTTGTTCAATGCACCTTTGGGCATCGGTATCGTTTTCCTGACGTCAGGAAAGTGATCCGAAACTCGTCATTTGTTACGACAGCTTTTCCCCATGCCTTGCTGCTTACTTTGCAATGCTGCTATAGTCATAGTATTATGCATTTATCTGCTTCAAACAGCTTGTGCTCATTCCTTTGCACATAGCCCAATTGATTGGTTATTAGCTTGGTTTTTCCAATACTAAATTCAGGGGTATTGCTGTGGTGATGCCCATACACCCAAAAGTTGATCTTGGAATATTCAATCCAATCAAAAAGTTCAACGGCAAAAGCCTCATTTAGCACATCGCCTTTGTATTGCGCTGGGTAATTCAAAAAGGTAGGGCAATGGTGGGTAAACACCAGCAGTTGTTCCTGCTTTGAGTTTTCTACTGCGTGATTCAGAAACATCAAACTGTCCTCATGCAGTTGGTTGTAATGCTCGGCCGACAAACGAAAACCTTTGTGTTTGATTAAGTGAAAATCATTCAGGCTTCGTTCTATTTGCCATTGATTGCCTGGACTGATTTTACTCCATAAGGTTGAAAATAACAACCGGGTATTTCCATGAATTACGGAAGTATTATTAACCAAAAACACGTTGCTTCGGATTTTTTCATTCAGCACACCGCTTTTCTCGGCTATGTCAAAATGGTAGTATTCATGGTTTCCGGGTAGCCAATATACGGTTTCAAATTGGTCGGAAAGCAAACTAAAAAAATCTTGATACTTATTCAATAGGGCAAAAGGCACAATATCACCAGCCAATACCAATACATCGCCCATCGGCGGCAAAGGATGCTGCTGTAGGAATTCCTTGTTGGCAGGGAATTCTACATGAAGGTCGGATGTGTATTGGACTAACATTGTTTGAATCAGGGTTTACTGGATTTTATGATTTTCTTTCATCCTGTTCATCTTTTCATCCTGCAAATTTTGAAGTTTACTATTTTCCATCGCTTATTTTTTAAGGTTACTTTCAGCCGTACACTTTTTTATTTTGAAAATTTGCGCGTTCAAATTGCTTGTCATTCTGAACGTAGTGAAGAATCTGAGGCCGAAGGCCGAAGCTTTTTCTTCTAAATTTTAAGCCTTCGGCCTCAGATTCTTCACTACGTTCAGAATGACAAGCCGCAAAAAAGAAGTGTACGGCTGGAAAATGCTTTGTAGATACTGTTCTATCCACGCCAAACAAATCCGCAATTTTTTGTTGCGTAAGCCAAATGGTTTCGTTTTGCAAATAAATTTCAACCTTCACCTTTCCGTTGGGTGTGGTGTAAAGCAACATTTCGTTAAAGCCGTCTGCGGATGGGTTTAGTTTTTTAGCCAAGGTTATTGCTTGGGCTTTCCTATTTTTTTAATATCGTTTTCCAGTTCATTTAAACTGATTAACTTTTCTGATTCCGTTTGAACTAATTTATATTTTTCAAACTCATCCAAAGATTTCTGCAAAGCCATTTCGTGACTTATTTTTCCGGCATGGGTAAGTAATTCCCGTCCGTTCAATTGCAAAATACTGTCTAACCTGTTTATCCAATCTTTCATATACATAGGGGTTTTCATCTTTTGCATCATAGTCAATACTTGTGGTGTAGATGTCTTTTATTTTTTTGGTAAAAGAACCGTTCCGACAGACGTATTTCTCTAATACGATCTTGCAACTCATCAAAATAATTCATAGAATTACCCGACTTAAAACGGTCATCGTTTAAGACAAATCCTTTAATAATGTATTCCTTTAACCGCTGTGTTGCCCAAATACGAAACTGTGTGCCTTGTGCCGATTTTACTCGGTAGCCCACCGAAATGATAACATCGAGGTTGTAATGGCTTGTTTCATAGTTTTTACCATCATCGGCAGTTAGTCGGAAATTCCGACACACTGAATTTTCATCCAATTCACCTTCTTTAAAAACATTTTGAATATGCTCCGTTATGGTGGTTCTGCCTTTGCCAAACAGCAATGCAATTTGCGCTTGCGTAAGCCAAACTGTTTCTTCTTCTAAGCGAACATCTACTTTTATGCTGCCTTCAGTATTTTGATAAATAAGTATTTCACCGCTCATGACTCTTGTATTAAAATGAAATAATTTTGCACATTACTCATCTCCTTATGAATGCACCTACCGCTTTGATGCTGAAGCCCCTCCCGAGGCTTTTGTCATACATGCGACACCAATGCCAACCCACGTACCCCGCCCGCAATTTTAGTAATATGCCAGCGCCCAATATTAGCCACAAAAATCTGGTCGAGCTGCTCGCCGCCAAAGGCAATATTGGTCGGATTTGACAAGGTATGGGCTTCCCAATCATCTATCCATACAGTGACCGACTGATCAGGAGCAACTTTGTAAATCCTGTTCGGCGCGTAGCAGGAAACGTACAGGTTTCCATCGGCATCGAAAGCCAGTCCATCCGGTACCGTTTCGGGCAGGGTACAAACTAGCGTCCGTTCGCCAGCCGTCCCATCTGCGTTAATCGTGATTCGCTCTACACCTGGCAGAAAAGACACCGCCACATACAAGTATTTTTCTCCGGGGGCCATCGCTAATCCATTGGCAAAATTAAAGGAGCCTTCCTGCCAGATCTCTCCCTTGCCTTCCGGGCTAAACTTTAAGATTTTGCCATTCACTTGCCGGAATGCGCCGCTTTCACTCACATATAAGTTGCCGAACTGATCAAAAACGGCATAATTGGGAATGTTGAATGCGTGGCCGGCAGCGCCCTCTGCAAAGCGTTCCAATTGAAACGTTTTAAGATCAAGCCGCCAGACACATTTTTTGCCCAAATCGCAGATAGCCAGCCATTTAGCGCCCGGACTAAAGGCGATTCCCAGAATAAATCCTCCGGTGTTGGCCACTGTTTCTATTTGCTGGCCATCCGCAGAAATACGGTAGATCTGTCCGGCTTCTCCTCCGGCCCAAATACTGCCGTCCGGGTGCACTGCTACACATTCCGGATGGTCTAGCCCATCGGCGAAAATTGTTGATTTTGCTAAAAGTGGATGCATGTGATTAATGTGGTCAATTTTTTAATGTGGTCAATGTGGTCAATTAGATCAATGCTTAGCAAAAATCTCCTTCAAAACCAGTGGCTTCCAATTGGGTAGTCAAGACCTCGCCTGCCTCCAGGCGCAACCATTCCCCGGCATCAATGCCCTCTTGTGGATTGGGTCGCCAGCGATTGGTCCAAGGCTCCAAGGCAACGGCATAGGCGTCTCCCCACCAGGGGGCATCCTGGGTACCATAACGTTCTAACCAATACCATAAACATTTGAAAATCCGGGCATCCCAGCGGAGCGCAAACCCGACGTTTTTTGCCTCGTTTTTCAAGGCGTAATAAGCCCTATCGTCAAAATCGTACAGATAAGCCATATCGCTGTAAGGTGCTGCGGATTCAGGATCTACGATACTGGCATCGTCTTCTTTTCCGTTGATATTCAATGCGGCAGGAAAATTTGTTTTTACACCCGGCTGAAAACGACGCTTAGGCGGCATGAGTGGTTCGGCCAAAAAGGACCGGGCATTCGTATAGATTTTTGCCCCATCTTTTACAAACGGCAACCCAAAAGCAATGTGTTGTCCCCAGACCAGATCAAGGTGGGTGCGGGCTTCGTTGGTCAGTTTTTCCTCGATAAAAAGCGTGGATTTACCTGCATCCAAAGTCAGCACTTTTTCGATCAGAATAGGCACCCGAAGTGGACGTGTCCACAACTTTACGGAGACTCTTTCCGGCGTATTCTCCAGAATGGCATACTTCCAGGGGGTGAGGGAAACTTCGCCATGCTGCCCCAGAGCCGCTCCCCGATAATGCATGGCCGGACTATTGGGCAAAATCTCCTGCCACCCGCCATAATAGTAATCCTCAAACTGGTTGTCCGTGCCGCGTTGTTGTGAAAAATCCTGGTTTGGATTGAGGATTCCTTTCGACAGCCGCAACATAAAATCTACGTCCTTGGGCTTGTAACGAAATTCAAAAATATCGCTGCCGCGCCCGGCCAAAATACCGATGCGCAGGAAGTCGTTTTCCATCCAGATGACGGGCATGTTTTTATACGTCCACTCATCTGAGATGGAGCATTTTCCGGTTGGGAATGGTGGGGGTGTAGGCACTTTTATGGAGTGATTAAGTGATGAAGTGATGAAGTGATGGGGTGATGAAGTGATGGGGTTGATCTATTCCCGTTCAAGCGCCTGCAAAACTCCCCGCATGTACCCGAGCGCATAAGCTTTTCCGGCATGCCAGGGTGCGTTGCAGCTCATTTCAGGGGTATGATCGGGAATAATTACCCCGTCGTAGTTGTTTTTCTTTAAAATACGCAATGCCCGTACCATATCAATATCGCCTTCATCCACAAAAGCTTCCCGGTAACGCGGCACTTTGCCCAATACATTCCGGAAATGGATATAGCCGATATTGCCAGCAGCAGAATGTTTGTCCAACAACTCATACAGATCCCCGTCGGCCATTTCCTGCAAGGTACCCAAGCAGAATTCAAAGCCGTTGGCGGGACTGTTCGACACCGTCAACAGTCGTTCATATTCACTGAAATTGTGAAACAATCGTGCGGTTCCCCGCATTTCCGGCAGCGGCGGATCATCCGGATGCGCGACCAGGCGCACGCCGCATTCTTCTGCAACAGGCAGCATCTCTTGAAGAAACGCCAGCAGCCGCTCCCACATTTCAGCCCGGGACACGGCCGCCATCGTACCCGTGGGGGCGACTGTATCGTAAGTCATATTCCAGACCATACCGTTTGGAATGGGTGTATGGATATCCACTTTTTGCTCGTCGAACACCACCGACATTGCTCCTCCGCGTCCTTCGGGACCGCTCGCCCATCCCCATACACCTGCCAAACTAAAGTAGTAACCCATCATAGGGATGCCTGCTTTACCGATGTTCCGAAGCATTTTTTTTAGGTCCTCCAGTTGCTGCTTTTTTTGGGGGCCGTCCAACAAGATATCATACCAATGCGCCGGGTCGAAGTTTTCAATGGCCGCCCAAGTCAGGCCATGCGATTCAATTTGCTTTTTTAATGCGAGCAATTCGTCCAGTTCCCAGAGTTTCCCCTGCATGTGGGTAGCCCCCCATCCGTTGAGGTAATTTTGGGTCAAAGAAGGACTATCGCCGCCTTTCACATAATCTACCAATTGCACTACCAAATGGGTGGCGCCACATTGTTTGGCAAAGCGGAAATTTTGATCGTTTAACAAGCTTTTATAAAGTCCTAAACCAAGTTTTGTCATGCTTCAAAGGTAAGATATTTCCAAAATTCATACCTCTCTGAAGCGGATAAATGACCGAAAACAAGCTACCTTTCCCAATATTTTTAACAATACACCGCAAATGAAAGTCTTCTTTTTTAAATCCTTCCATGGACTGGCTTTTTTGTTGACTTTTTTGGTACTCACGGGGTATTTTTCCGCCTGTAAAGACGAAAGCGATGACTTTACTTCCGGCAATTTTTATCCCATTGACCCAACGCCCATTGATACGGTCATTACGCCGGTGGATACCATGATCCACCCGGTAGATATGTGCTGGGAACTACCCATTTCTGTGACAAAAGCGGTGGATTTTAATCAGCTTTTTACCCGGTATAGTGGCTGGACAGGCGGCGATGCGACTTATTCCATTCCACTTCCGGATGGACGAATCATGTGGCTATTCGGCGACAGCTTTATCGGGACGGTGAAGCCGGATCGGAGCCGGACGGGTGGCCTCTTTTTGCGGAATGCCGTTATGATTCAGGATGGAAATCAAATGACCACCTTGAGCGGAGGCGTCAGCGCTTTTTTGGAGCCTTCCAATCCGGGTTGGTGGTATTGGCCGGGCCACGGCTTGGCACATGGTGACACCTTGCAAGTGATCTTTTTCGGGTTTAAATCCACCGGCGGCGGCGCCTGGGATTTTGCCTATGCCAGTGTGGATGTGGCCACTTTTCATTTGCCCGATCTCACCTTGATATCCATTGAACGAAAAGTGACCGATCCACCCACGAACTATGGCGCTTGTGTACTCGAAGACGGCGGTTACACGTATTTGTACGGCTCCGAAAAAGTGGGACTCTCCAAATTTATGCACGTGGCCCGGGTGCAAGGCAGGGATCTGAACGGCACTTGGGAGTATTTCACTGGAACGGACTGGACTACGGATCCTGCTGCAAGTGCCCGGGTTTTTGCCCATGTCTCCGACCAATTCTCGGTGTTTAAAAAAGACAGTCGCTATTACCTGCTCACACAACATCATATCCTGGGCGGCGAAATCAACATTTATGATTCCGATAACCCGGCAATTGGTTTTGACGATAAAAAATTGGTTTATTGTACCCCGCAATCAAACGCAGGCAATCTTTTTACCTACAATGCTTTTGCGCATACCGAGTTTTCGGGCAGTGATGGCTTATTGGTCTCCTACAACGTGAACAGTTTCGTTTTTGGGGATTTATTTCAAAATGCAGACAACTATCGCCCTTATTTCGTGCGGATTAAGGGATGGGAATGAGTTTGTATAAAAATATTTGCCTTTAGGAAACTGGGGCGGGGTTTTTAATTTCCGATATCCGATTTTTGATTTCCGATATCCGAATAGATTTTTGATTTTTGAATAGGCAGCTCAATGGCGTTTGAGCGGTACAATGGCCGATATGTATGATAACCGCAGGTCTTCTTCTAGCCAATATTTTCATGCCCCAGATACCTATTCGGATATCGTATATCAAAAATCGGATATCGGAAATCAAAAATCGAATAGTCAAAAAACCTCCTTCCATGAGATTTAACCTAATACTTCCCTTTTGCCTCCTTCTATCTGCTTGCAGTGTCAAAACGGCCCCTAAAATCTCCTCAAAAACACTCCAATTTATCGTCGAAGCGGCGCCCGAATGGACTCAACTTTTTAACCGGAATTCTGGTTGGTTTGGGTCGGACGGCATTTTCTCTATTCCATTGAGCGGTGTGGATAAGGTGGGCAATATTGGAAACCAGGAAACGCTACTCTTGTTTAGCGATACCTATATCGGCGAGGTAGAAGGCAAGGCGCCTAAACCTGGCAACCACATGGTGAACAATACCGTGGCGATCGTGCAAGGCAACAGTGCAAATCCTGACAGTATCCGGTTCTTTTACAAACAAGACGGCCAGGGCACACCACAAACCTTCTTCGTACCCAAACCTAAGACCGGGCAAAAGGAGCATTTCTGGCTGGGCGATGGCTTTGTGAATCAGGAACGCGACAGCACCCTCTATCTTTTTGCCTATCATATTCAGGTAACGGGAGCAGGCGTGTTCGATTTTACCGAACCGGATGTTTCCATCCTGGCGCTTCCTGCCGGTAGTCGCCCGCCGTTTACGGAGCAGCGTGAAATCGAAACACCCTTGCACATCAACATTCCCGGTGTCGGAGAAGGGAATTTCGGTGCGGGTATTTTGGCAAATACAAAATGGGCCGGCGCCCTGCGCCCCGACGGCTATGTGTATGTATATGCCTGTATTGGAAAAGATAAAAACTTGGTAGCTGCCAGGGTAAAACCCAAATATTTTGAAGATTTCAGCCGATGGACCTATTGGAACGGGAAGGATTGGACGGCAGATATCCAGCAATTGAAAGGAATTACCAACTCGGTTTCGAATGAACTGAGTGTTACGCCGCTGGCAGATGGAAGATATGCCTTGATTTTTCAGGTGATGGGATTGTCAGATAAGGTCGGTATGCGCATTGGCGACAGTCCTGTGGGACCGTTCGGCGAGATTCAGGAGATTTGGCGCACGCCGGAATGGGATGAAGGCTTGTTTTGTTACAATGCCAAGGCGCATCCCAATTTATCGAAGTCCGGAGAATTGCTGATCAGTTACAATACGATCACCCTCGATTTCTGGAAAGATATTCAGCTGGATGCGCATATTTATCGACCGCGCTTTATCCGGCTAAAATGGAAATAGCAGGTGACTGGAGCGGTTATT
>JBBQLD010000206.1:0-8197 GCA_038327555.1 Chitinophagales bacterium | reverse complement strand
GTGTTATTCCCTGCCATATTTCGGCGCACGTTTTGGTCCTTGGGGTATTGGGGGGGGGGTGGGTCATTTATCGTGATTGGGTCATTTATCGTGATTGGGTCATTTATCGTGATTGGGTCATTTATCGTCATTGGGTCATTTATCGTCATTGGGTCATTTATCGTCATTAGGTCATTTATCGTCATTAGGTCATTAGAGGTCATTGGGTCATTGGCCAAGTGCTCAATAGCCCCCAAATATCGCGCCGCCCATGTTTCAAGTTTGGCCTTGTCCAAAAACTCCGTAGCAATGGCATTCAAGGCTTTGCGTGTGTTGTGTTCGGTGAACCACTTATTTTCGTTGTAGGATTGGAGGATGGCTTGATCCAGGTCTTCATCGCCGCCTGAGCTTATGTATTGGCCGAGTTCGGCAAGGAGATTAATGCGTTGTTGGAGATTCACGTAGGATTGGTTATGTGGGGTAAAGGTAGAGCACGGAGTGTTGACGGATTGCAGGATTTTTCGTTGACCTAAGAAGTTTTATGGGAATTTGTTTTTGCCCAATATCTTGCCTCGATAAAACTATACTGTATGAATCGTATACCCAGCCCTGTTTTAAGCATTCCAAGGATTTGGCTTGTATTAGTAATAAGTGCAGTTACCAGCGTTAACATCTTCGCACAGTCCTGCCCTTGTGCTCCGGCGTTTTCATTTGTTAAAGCAAAAACAGAACTCAATTACGCAGGTTTTTCAGAAAAAGTAACTGACCTTAACCGCGCGGCGTATGAAGCGCATACACTCAACTTAAAAAATCAGGCAGATACCGTTCTGCATCCCAAAAATTGTGCAAAAATTTGCGTGGAATGGCTCAAATGGTTCAAGGATGGACACTTACAAGTAGGCCCAGATTTATTTACTCGGGCGCGAAGGCCTGATTCAGATTTTGCACTTTCTATCTTAGATAGCCAAACCCTATTATTTCATCTTCCTTCCATGAACGGTAACTACAAGCTAATTATTGACTCGATTTTAGTGCAAAACGATTTATTGTTAATGCATTATCCATACCTAATTATTGATTGTCGAGGAAATCATGGGGGTGCTTTAAATACTTGGAATGCCTTTAAGCGTTACCTGTACACAGGACCAGTTATGATGGACGGGGTGCTGTATTGGGCCTCGAATGATAATGCCAAGGCGCTCCAATCCTGGATAAAGCCAGGCATGCCTAAAGCTGCGAAAAAACACTACAGAATGAAAGCAAAGGCCATGAAAAAGTCCCCTGGTAAATTTGTGGGAACGATGAAAGCAAAGCGCGAACAGCTCAAAGTCGTTTTGCCCAACCCTAAAAAGGTTGTTTTATTAACGAATAGCAGCTGTGCTAGCAGCTGCGAGTATTTTGTACTTTGGGCACAACAAAGTCGAAAAGTTACCATTATGGGTGGAAATACTGCTGGAGTTGCAGATTATGTAGCGACACAATCACAATCTGTACCTTGTCACAACTGGTTATTTACTTATCCGGTCGCTCGTTCAAATCGTGTTCCTGATGGGCGCGGAATTGACAATATTGGAATATCTCCTACACTGACCTTGGATGATAAAACACCAGATTGGATTGAATTTGCGAGATGTTGGCTGAAGGAATAGTCAGCTCCTACGGATATATTTGCTGCGAAAGTAAACCTATCATTTGTCTAAGTTGAACAAACCTAATCCTCTTGCGTTCTGACGAATATCTGTCCTAATATACTATGCCCGAACCCACCCGAACCACCCTAACTCCTCAAAGACGACTCCTTCGCTTACTTGGCCAATACCGTCGGGAAATCCGCTACATATTTTTATATGCGGTCGTGGCAGGACTCATTAATCTTTCTTTGCCACTTGGTATTCAAGCTATTATCGGCCAAATAGCAGGTGGCGGTATCAATGCTTCCTGGGGCGTTCTAGTGCTTTTTGTGCTTGTAGGCGCGGCACTTACCGGCATGTTGCGCATCATGCAACTTTCTGTGATGGAGTATATGCAACGCCGCATTTTCACAGAATCGGCAGTGGAATTTGCCCTGCGCATTCCGCGTTTAAATCTGGATAGCCTACGCAAGGAACACCTGCCAGAACTTGTCAATCGTTTTTTTGACACCATTACGCTCCAAAAAGGCTTGCCCAAAATCCTGATTGATGGGAGCACAGCTGCGCTGCAAATTGTTTTCAGCCTGCTTTTGCTGTCCTTCTATCACGCTAGTTTTCTTACATTTTCGATCACACTGCTAAGTATTTTGTTCGTGTTGTTCTATTGGATGGCGCCTAGGGGTATTCAATCAAGTTTGCTGGAATCAAAATATAAATACAAACTGGTGTTTTGGCTCGAAGAACTGGGGCGGGTAGCCGTTACTTTCAAGCTGGCTGGCGAAAATGATTTCCCACTGCGGCGTACCGACGAAATTACAAATTTATACCTCGAAGCCCGTTCCAAACACTGGCGGATTTTAATGATAAAATTCATCAGCAGTGCCGTATTTCAGGTGTTGGCACTGGGAAGTTTTTTGGTACTGGGCAGCGTGTTAGTGATGCAAAATGAGTTAAATATCGGACAATTTGTAGCGGCTGAAATCCTCATTTTCTTCGTCATTGAATCCGTTGAAAAATTAGTCGTCTTGCATGAAACCGGATATGATGTGCTGACGGCGACCGAAAAATTGGGGCAAGTGGCCGATCTTCCCTTGGAACGAGAAGGTGGCGTGCGCATGGAGGAATTTTGCTCCGCGGCGCAGCCGATATCTGTCGAATTGCGGAGTCTGAGTTATCAGTTTCCAGATGCAGACACACCTGTCTTGAAGAATATCTCCCTGAAAATCAATGCAGGAGAAATGGTAGCTGTGGCGGGATATAACGCTTCGGGAAAAAGTACCCTAATGCAAATACTCTCGGTTGTGCGACGTGATTTTACGGGTTCGCTGCTATTCAATGGACTTCCCAAACAGAATCTTGAACTCCGAAGCTTGCGAGAACATGTCGGTGATCTTTCTTCGCAGGAGGATATTTTCAAAGGCACTATTTTGGAAAATATTACCCTGGGAAATCCCAAAATTTCGCTTCGTCATGTGTTGGATGTAGTGGAAAAAGTTGGGCTCAATGATTTTGTGCGCGACAGCCCTCAAGGCTTGGAAACTGGATTGCTATCAGGAGGGAAAAACTCGCCGCGCAGTATCATTACGAAAATTTTGGTAGCGCGGTCAGTGGCGGCACAACCGAGCCTATTGGTGATGGAAGAACCAATGACAGGGCTAAATTTTAGGGATCGATTGGGTATTGCACAGTTTATTACGGACAAGAAACAGCCTTGGAGCTTGGTTTGTGTCACCGAAGATCCCGTTTTGGCTGCACTTTGTGATCGGGTATTAATTTTGAAAGAAGGAGAAATTGTGCTCGACGGGAGTTTTGAAGAGGCTCAAAAGAGCAAGGACTTTGATCGGGTTTTTCGATCGAATTTGGTGTAATTTTACAACTAATTACCACAAAACTAGGTAAAAAAACCAAAAAATGCTCAATATATCTGACAACCATTTGCCTCCAAAAGCCTATCCAATAGGATTGATGTCTACGGGTAAAACTAAACTTCCTGCCTGGCATTGGTCGTTTCGGCGGCTTCTGGCAGTACTTTTAGGCATTGTACTGGTTTTCATGTTCCTGCCTTGGACGCAAAACGTGCGTGCCAATGGTCGTGTGACCACCCTGCGCCCCGAACAGCGGCCCCAGACTGTACACGCTACGATCTCAGGCCGTATCGAGCACTGGTATGTTACAGAAGGTCAGGCCATTAAACGAGGCGATACTTTGGTGTTTTTATCCGAAGTAAAGTCTGATTATTTCGATCCAGAACTCGTAACAAGGGTGGGGGATCAGGTGTCAGCTAAAAAAGGCTCGATTGACGCTTATGGTCAAAAAGCAGGCGCACTTGAGGATCAGATTGGTGCCATGCGCCGTGAACTGGAGAACAAAATCCTGCAAACCCGAAATAAAATGGAGCAGGCCCGACTGAAAATCGAAAGCGATACCCTTAAGGTGGTACAAGCTCGTATAGACCTGCAAGTTGCTCAGCGTCAATTGAGTGGTACCAAAAGTTTGTACGACAAAGGCCTCGAACCACTGACCAAATTGGAAGAGCGGCGCCTTAAACTTCAGGATGCAGAAACAAAACTTGTAGCCGCCGAAAACCAGCTTGGAAGCAGCCGAAATGACCTCGCCATTTACACCACCGAACTTCGCCTGATTCAAAATGAAACGGCCAACAAAATCGCTAAAACTCAAAGCGATCGATTCAGTACGCTCAGTGATCGTTTTGATGCAAAAGCTAATGTGAGCAAACTACAAATTGAACGCGAAAACTATGCACGCCGGCAGTCATTTTACTACATACTAGCCCCACAAGACGGTTTTGTGGTTCAAGCCCTTAAGCCGGGTATTGGTGAAATTATCAAGGAAGGAGAGCCGCTGTTGAGTATACAACCAGCCAATTATCAATTAGCGGTAGAGATTTTTGTCAAACCGCTTGACTTGCCACTTTTGTCGGTGGGAAGTAATGTTCGGTTTATCTTCGACGGCTGGCCGGCCTTCTTTTTTTCGGGTTGGCCGGGGGTCTCTTTGGGCACTTTTGGTGGATACATCGTTGCTATCGACCGTAATATCAGTCCAAATGGCAAGTTCCGCGTCCTCGTTTCTCCAGATGCCGCTGATCACCCATGGCCAAGCGCAATTTTACCCGGCGGCGGCGCAAAAGGCATTGCACTACTCAGCGATGTCTCGGTTTGGTACGAACTCTGGCGTGTAATCAATGGCTTTCCTCCCGATCTGTATAAAAGCATGCCAGGCTCAGGCAACAAGGCAAAGGAGGACAAAAAATGAACAAACCTAATTTTGTCGTCACGACTTGCGTTTTAGCCCTTTTCCTGCTGCCCTTTTCATCGCCTGCTCAAACCCTTGAATATCCAGCATTTCGCCAACAAGTAATTGAAAATCACCCCTTGGCACGACAGGCCGACTTATATCGAGACCAGGCCAGCGCAATGCTACTCCGAGCAAAGGGCGGGTTTGACCCTAAGGCATTTGCGGAACATTCGGGCAAAAATTTCAACGGAAAAACCTATTTCCAATACACTGAAGCGGGCTTGAAAGTGCCAACATGGGCAGGTCTGGAATTCAAAGGCGCCTATAACCTCGCTTCAGGAAACTTCTTGAATAGCGAAAGCACTTTGCCAGCGAACGGCCAAGCCAGTTTTGGCTTCGTTTGGACACTGGGGCAAGGTTTGTTTTTTGACGAACGAAGGGCTGGGCTTCAATTTGCTCGTGCTGGGCTGGAAATGGGCGAGGCCGAACGCCTTGCTGCCCGCAATGACCTGATGCTGGAGGCCAATAAAGCATACTGGACCTGGAATTATGCTAAAAATGCCGTAGGGATCGTGGTGGATGCGCTGGCTCAAGCTGAAGTCAGACACGAAGGCCTTCGTCAAAGTTTCCTGCAAGGGGAACGATCAGCATTTGATACATTGGAAACATTCATCCAGATTCAAAACCGACTTGTGGAACTGCAGTTTGCCCGTGTGGATGCTCAAAATGCAGACTTGGAGCTTTCCGTATTTTTATGGAGTGGGGATAATCAAGTGCTTGCACCTGAAAACATTCCTGATGCACCCGCGCTTTTAAACTTAGATATTGGGGCCGGAATGCTACTAGATGCGGAGTCTTTAAGGCAAACAGCACGCGCCAGACATCCAGAGTTGCGTCTGTATGAGGTCAAACTTCGCCAACTAGCCACGGAGCTCCGCCTCAAAAATGAAAAGCGCAAACCAGTACTTGACCTGAGTTATAACCTGCTTGGAAGTGGTTGGCAATTTTTCCCAACGGCTTCTGTTGATGGTCCCGCGATGTTAGCCAATGACATAAAATGGGGACTGGATTTTAGCTACCCCATCTTGAACCGCAAAGCACGTGGCGACTGGCAAGTGACCCAGCTAAAAATCATTCAGACAGAACTTGAACTGCAGCAAAAACGCCAAATGGTAGAAGTCAAGGTTCAGCAGTATGCCAATGATCTGACCAACCTGCGCACGCAAGCCGCTCTTTTTCGCGACATAACAACCAATTACCGCCGATTACTTGATGGTGAAAACGAAAAGTTTTCCATTGGCGAAAGCTCTATCTTTTTGGTGAATACCCGGGAGCAACGCTGGCTGGACGCGCAGTTAAAATACCTGAAACTGCTCAGCGAGTTGCGAAAAGCAGAAGCTGCGTTACAATGGGCAGCAGGTGTATTGGGCGAGTAATACCATCTGTTGGAAGAATTCCGCGCAAGCACCTTATAAAGTGCTAGGCAGAAAGCCGACATTTGTGGCTTTGTGGCAATGATTTTGCGGACAAAGACCAAGCCAATCTCACTACTCGATTTATTATGAAACAACTTTTCCTGACCGCCTTCGCGAGTCTCTTTTTTCTTGTTGGTAGTCAAGCTCAAACATACCAGGACACCACTTTTACGGATCCAGTTTTCATCACCTTTGCCAATGACTTTGTTACCTTCAAAAATTGCCGATTTATTGGCATTGACGGTGTGGCACTTTGGATAGAAGGATCTGGAGCGCTTGTTTCCAACTGCACTTTTGAAGATATAAATGGTACAGCCATTTTTACCTACAGTAGCGAAGTGTATTTAGTGGAAGATACAATACGGAATGCCAACATTGGGGTTCAAGGCGAATTTGGTGCTGTTATTATGCTTAATTGCCAAATATCGCAAATTCTGGGCACGGCCATCAAACTTTTGAGCATGGATGTTGGTGAAATAAATACATGCAGCATCCAAGATGTAGGTGTAGGTATCCATGCTATTGGCGTAAATGCTGGCAATTCTGAGTTGTTGATTGTAAACAATGATTTCCACAGGGTATTAACTGATTCGCTTGAATTGGATAACGGGAATGCCATTTATGCTGCCATTTTCCAGTCGATCAAAATAATTGACTGTACTTTTGATAGTTGCATGCAGGTGCCAAGGCCATATTTAACTGCCCTTATTGATTTAGCATCGATTGGCGCAGCGGATATTCAGGGCAATACCATCACCAGCACAAACCTTAATGGCATATTAGGTCGCTCCCAAGTGAATAATGCGGTGATTCAAAACAATGAGATTAGCCATGTTAATTTTCTTTCTGGATTACCAATATATGGAATCAACTGGCAAGGCCCGGATGCCCGGATCATTGGGAATACAATTCATCATATTGTTGATTCAAATGGAGCAGGTATTTTCGTGCATTCTTCAGCCACCATTACGGGCAACAAAATCTTTGATTGTACAGGTGGCGGTATTTTGTATCGCGTAGATTTTCTTGCAGGAATTGAACCGCTCTCGATCTTTAACAATATAATTTATGATGTTTCAGGAAGTCCTGTACGCTATTTGGGAGGAATACCTTTTCCGGCTTCAGGTTCTGAACCTATCAGTACCTTAGTTCGAAACAACACGCTCCATTCTACTCAAAGTGCTCCACTGCTTATTGATGGGAATCAATCCCCAATTTCGGCAGAAGGTAATATCCTCATCCTTGAAGGCGAAATAGATTTAACCAAATTTGTCCAAAATATTGGTGGGGGAGCACTCAACGACCAGCTCAATATAAAGGCACCCGGCGACCTTGAATTCGTAGATTTCGCGGGACGAAATTTCCACCTGGCTTCTGAAAATTCACCTGCATACAACGCGCTGCCATTAAATTTTGGCTTGCCCAACGACGATTTTGACGGAGATCTTCGTCTTGGTCTTCGAGATGCCGGTGCAGATGAGCTGGTGTCAGGCGAGATTGTTTGTGGCTGCAATAACTGCCCTAATGATATTCCTAACCTGTTTTTTGGCGACTTTAATTTTTCAGTTTTGAATGCTGATAAAAATGATTTGGCAGCCTCCAATCAGGGGGTCTGCGGAGTTCGTGTAGCATTTGAGCATGAATATATTGGAGATATTTCCATGGATCTTATTTCGCCTGCGGGCCAGTCTGTTCGGTTGATCGGACCGAGTGGTTTTTGGGGTTCTACCGCACTAACCGCTTGGAATGTTGGCTTTGTGCCTTGCGGGTATCCTGCAAGTCCCGATCCGGGCTTCACGGCAACCTGGAACAGTAATCAAACTTGGGGAGAATCAGGCGCCTATTCTGGGGTGTATT
>JBBQLD010000205.1:0-8197 GCA_038327555.1 Chitinophagales bacterium | reverse complement strand
GAGAAGTAGGACGGAAAAGGTGGTGGTGGGGCAGTGAACTAGTGGCAGGTGCACGAATTATTTGATGGTTTGGTCAGATTATTTTTAGATGATTCTAGGCGCGACGAAGGATTGTAGCGGGCTCTCCATGACTGAGGCGCAACAAAGTATCAGTTCAAAAGAGTCGAACAAACCGTCAAAGACTTCGTGCCCCTGCCACTAGTGGCTGGTGAGACAGTCTCTTGTACTTGTTCACTGATTTAGGGTTGTTCAGAAAGGATAGACTTTTGAAATAGCGCAAAAATTTCTTTCGTTTTCTTTGGATCGAAAGCTCATTGTTTTTTAAAAACCTACCGTATGTACACCAATGCAAAGCTGAACAAGTTTGTCATGTCGCAGCGCAGCGGAGACATCTACACAAGCCAAGAGACTTCGAAATCCCTTTTAAATATAAGATGGGTTCATTGATGAACGAAGCGTTTTCATTGGACTTGGGTTGTGTGGATGTCTACGCTGCGCTGTGACATGACAAATCCCAAAAGAGGATTCAACTTGTGTAAATACCCTAGGTTTTTAAAAACCTGTGAGGTTTTGCGCTCGAATGAAATATAAATTTGGCATAGTTTTGAAGCCAAACCTTTTGACATCACCTCAACCCGGACTACTCAGCATAGAAGAAAAGATCCTCACTCCTTAAGCTTCAAATGAAACTTCCTTTCGGTCATTTTCATGCTGTCTGGAAACATGGACCACAAGTTTGGCCCTTCCAAAAATGTCTGAAAACACCTATAACTAGGTCGCTCGTCCATTAAACACTGGTAAAGCTAAACTAACGTTGCTGAAAAATCGCCAGCCTCAAAATAAACGGAGTTGTATCCAGCCAACTAACCAAAAGCAATAAAACCCCCGGAAGAAAGTTAATACCTCCACTTAGAAACCGCTTTTCAATACTGCATCCAGCCTTCCCACATGTTCCAACGCATCTTTCTTTTTTCCATACTCAGTCTCTGTTTCTTCCAAAACCTTGATGCACAATGCGTATCCGGCGATTGCAAAAACGGGCGAGGTACTTTCCTGTTTCCTTCCGGTGCAAAATACATCGGTGACTTTAAAAATGGCGAAATCCACGGGGTTGGCGTGTGTTACTACACCAACAAAAGCAGCTACCGAGGCGAATGGAAAAGCCGTTATCCAGATGGAAAAGGCACCAAAACCTACGCTGACGGCACTACACGCACGGGCCTTTGGCTAAAGGGGAAACCCGTAGACGAAAACGGCACTGTGCTGGCCGAATATATCGCTAAGAAAAAAGAGGAACGGGCCGATGATGGTACAAACATCCAATCCGGCTGCCTTTCCGGCGATTGCCAAGTCGGACAAGGCATTTTTGCCTATCCTGACGGGAGTAAATTTGAAGGAAGTTTCTTGAGCGGAAAATTTGATGGGCCAGGTACTTTCTACTTTTCTAATGGCGACAAATACGTTGGCGATTTCAAAGAAAACTACCCCGAAGGCACAGGAACCCGTTTTGTAAAAGAATCTGGCGCAGAAGAAACCGGTGACTGGAAACAAGGCGAGTTTTTGGGCCATAGCCTCATTCAAAGCGGCAAAGTTGGTTGTGTATCAGGGGATTGTGAAAGTGGAAAAGGCACCTATGTTTACAAAGAAGGCGCAGCTAAATACGTGGGCACTTTTTCAAAAGGAATGCCCCATGGCTACGGCATTTGCGACTACGCCAACGGCGACCGATATGTAGGCGAGTGGCAATCCGGGGCTTTCTTCGGAAAAGGCGTTTTGAGCATTCGTGATGGCACCATAGTAGATGGCTTCTGGCGTGAAGGAGAATATCTGGGCAAAGATCAACCCACCGATTACGAAACCGTTGCGGTAGCTGAAAAGCCAAGGGCGCCCGCTGTAGAAATGCCCAAATCAAAAGTCTGGGCCTTAGTGGTTGGCGTTGCATCTTACGACCACATGCCCGTCTTGCGCTACACAGACGATGATGCTTACCGGTTTTATGCTTTCCTCAAAAGCTTGGAAGGTGGCGCACTCCCGGATGAACAGGTACGCGTACTCATTGACGAAGAAGCCACCCGCGAAAATGTGCGCAACAATATGGACGAGCTTTTTGGGATGGCTGGCCCGAACGACTTGATCATTTTCTATTTCTCGGGCCATGGCCTCAACGGCTCTTTCCTGCCCATTGATTTTGACGGGTTTAACAACAAAATTGCCCACGAAGAAATCGCTGCAGCATTCAATAAAAGCAAGGCTCGTTTTAAACTTTGCCTTGCTGATGCCTGCCATTCAGGAAGTCTTATCGCCATGCGTTCAGCAGAACCAGAACCAGAGTTGGTGAAGTTTTATTCCACCCTGGCTAAGTCGGTGAGCGGAACGGCACTGCTTATGTCAAGTAAAGCGGAAGAAACCTCCCTGGAATCGGCAGGTTTGCGCCAGGGGGTTTTCAGCCACTTCCTCATTCGCGGCCTCAAAGGTGAAGCCGACGTGAATAAAGATAAGGTGATCACGGTGCAAGAACTGTTCGATTTCATCAACGATAAAGTGCGCGATTACACCGGAAATCGCCAGAGTCCGGTCATTAAAGGCACGTACGATCCGAGAATGCCCGTGGCAGTGATGCGTTGAATGGAGCACCGTTATTTGCCAGTTCCTAAAGGGCTGGAAAAGAACGCTATTCTAATTTAAAATCACCCCACGCTCAGCCTGCCAGGTTTTGGTCTCAAGTCGTACCAAATATCGCCCTGAAGGCAAAGTTTCGACATTTACGGGAATCATATTGAAACCAGCCATGATGTCTAAACCCTGTTGTTGTAGCACCAGTTTTCCGTCAGTAGACCAAAGCGTCAGGTTCGCTTTCTCGCTGTTGGCGGCATTCAGTTGAATGGTAAAATTGCTGGTAGCAGGGTTTGGGGCAAGGTCAATATATTGTTCGGGTAAAGGATCTTCTATTATTGATACAACCGCGTTGTTGCGACTGACCAAGCATAAATTGGGGTCGAAAACTAAGCTTGTTGGCGAAAAATCAAGCGCAATTGTGAATTCTTGCCCACTGAAGGTATGGTTCAAAACCAGTATAGTATCCTTCAATCCATTACTCAATTTTAAGGAAACGGGCATTTCAAAAAAGGAAACTGAAGGATCAGAAGTGGTTTGAGAAATAGTTATTTTTATTTCGTTGGCGGAGTTTTTAGACCAGTTGGTTTGGTAGGAAGGAAATCCTTTGCCATAAAACCAATCAGCAAAAAATTCGTCAAGATTGGTGCCGGAAGCCGCCTCCATGTGGGCTTTAAAATCCGCTGTTTTTACATAGCCAAATGCCAATGCGGGGTCATTGACGTAGTTGTGAACGCCAGCAAAAAAAACACTGTCGCCAAACTTCCAGCGCAACATGTGGAGCAACATCGCACCTTTTGCATAAGAAAGACGGCTGTTGAAAATCCGCGCAACGCTGGTCGTATCATCCACCCATACGGAGCCATCAGGCACAAGCGTTGATTTATTAATACGATCGGCTTTGTAAAGCTCCCAATATTGTGGTCGTAAGAAATTGTAACAAAGGCCCGTTAAATAACTTGCAAAGCCCTCATTGAGCCAAATATCTTCCCAGGAGGCGCAGGTTATTTTGTCGCCAAACCATTGGTGTGCCAATTCGTGTGACAGCAGATCAAAGCCAAAATCTGAGACAAAGCTCATAGTTTGGTGTTCCATACCGCCTAGCCTGCTAAATTGAGCGTGACCATATTTTTCGGCGTGAAACGGATATTGGCCAAAAAGTTGGCTAAACAGTTGAAAGACCTCAACATTTTCGCCCACACCGATTTGTGCATCGGCAAGGCTTTCCGGGTAAACATAGTTGAGTATTGGCGTGGTGTCGCCGCCAAAGGGTGCAGGTACGGTGAAGACGGTATAGTTCGTCACTGCGATGCCTATCAAGTAGGCTGCAATAGGGTATCGATGGCGCCAATGTGCTGTGATCCAATTATTTGTGGTCGTTTCGGATTGCAAAAGCCCATTGCTTGCTGCCCGATATCCAGCGGGGTTGGTAATGAAAATATCAACCGAATCAAGCTTGTCATTTAGCGCTTGTTTGCAAGGCCACCATTCCATGGCTCCATAAGGCTCGGAGAGCGTCCATAAGACCGGTGCACCAGCATGATTGTCCACCCGAAAGGAGCCAAAACCTGTAGAGTCTGGTATGCCCTGATAAAAAAACGTGATCGAATCGGGCAAAAATGCTGGCAATTGAGCCGGAAACGCTACGGTGATTACATCGCCATTTTGGGTGAACCCGAGGTTTTGCCCATGAAAATGAATGCTATCCATGGCCAAAACCTGAGAAAAATCGAATTCAAGGCTTCCAACCATTTCTGTCGGCTCAAATACCGTCATCACCTCCCCCTGGATGTACTTAACTGCCGGATCCACCGTCCAATGCAAGCGGCAGTAAAGAATGTCGCTGCGATTGTCAGCACTGTTCTGAATGTCGCGGTCTGATGCTGCCTGATTGGAGCGAATCCAGGCAGCTTTTTCGCATTCGATAAGGTCGTCGAGCGGGTCATGTACCTGCGCGGGCAGGATGAATGCCCAAAGGCTACACAGTATGGAAAGCCAGATTTTTTTCATGACTTAGTAGGTTGTAGGGCGAACTTCAGTTCGCCAAATTAACAAGTATGGAAGGGGGGGACAGGCTATTTCGCAATATAATCAGCAGGGTTTTCCAAAAATTTATCCTTGCAGATTCCGCTACAAAATCCGTAAATCTTACCCTGGTAGTGAACCGTATCTTCCACTGTTTGATTCACTTTCATTTCGCAAACGAGGTCTAGGTCGCTGGCCCAGGGGAGTGCACCTACGGAAGCTGCCGTAGCAGTAATTGGCGGTGTTTTAGGGGTGTTTTGTTGGCAAGCAGGCAGCAGCAATGCAACAAAAGCGGCGAAGGTTAATATTTTGATTTTCATCGTAGGAAGGTACGTAAACATTATGGCTTGACCGTGAATTTCACGGTTTTTGTAGTAGTGTTATCGCTGTGATCGGTAGCCGTGATGGTCAGGGTTACAGGGGTCTCGATCGCCACCATTGGGGTAACATGTTCGTCAAAGCTGTATTCCGTTTTGTTGAGAACTCCGGGCGTGACTTTGAGCAATTCGGAACCGTCTGAATCTATGGTGAGTTTGATTTCCATTTCATGGAGACCTTCGTCAGTCACTTTACCATGAATATGTATTTCCCCGGAGAGCGATGCGCCTTCTATCGGGTTTTCGAGGGTAAGCACCGGTGCTTTGGCATCATCCTCATGGTGATTATGGCAGGCTGCTATCATAAGAAGGCAAAATGCTGAAAAAACAAGCGATTTGATTTGCATGATAAAATTGTTTGATGGTGAAAAATTTGGTGATTATTGGGGCTATTCCTATGCATGAGAAGCACCTAAATCAATAGCTTACACAGCCAGCAACGCTACTGTGAGAAACAGTGTACGCATGAAAGTTGAAATTAAAATGAAAAGAAAGGATTCCGTTCCTTAAACCGCAGGCGGTCTGAAAACGCTGGTCGTAGGAGCATCCGGCAAAAAAGACCAATAGGGCGGCAAAGCTACCGCCTTCGAATATGCAACGACTGCTAAACAAGGGAAACAAGACGACTCAAAAAACAATTGAATGTCTTTGATCTCCGTAAAATTGTCGGGCAATTGAGGGGCTTTAGGATTATTTTTCTCTCGGGCGGCCATTTGTTTTTTAAAGGCGCATTTCCCGTCGCAGTGTAGATTAGGCTTGTCCTTATTTACACATTTGGCCATGTACACCGCTCGATTCCACTGATATTGGAGTGCCCAAGCCGTTCGTGTGGACGCTTGGCCAAGTATGCCGCAGATCAGTAAAAAAGAGAGAAACCGTAACATCGTGCGGCAAAGGTAGAAACAGATCTGTCGAGACTTGGTCAAATTTTTGCCACTAGTTGGCAAATTTATTATTTACCCTTTCCTAAACATAAAATATGCTTCAGGTATAGAAAAGTGCCACTTAATACGGCTAATTGTTAAAGTTCGACTTATTTTAAACGGAAGTTCTAATTCATGTGACGCTGCGTTCTTCCTAACGTCTTCTTAACGGTTTTGAAAAAATGGAGGCTTTTCCCACCTTTTCTGTCGTTTTTTTTGTCTCTTTGCGGCATGATTTGTACACTTCGTCTTTTTAAAACCGCCTGAAAGTGACAGCAGTCGTTAATAGAAAAGCTTCGACAACCGCTCCGCTTACTGATTCGCAACTGATTGCCCTGTATTTGCAGGAGCAAGATGCGCGATACTTCAGTCAGCTATACCGCCGCTATGCAGGAAAGGTATTTGCCAAGTGCATTTCTATGCTGTCAGATCATGGAATAGCACGCGACGCAACGCAAGATGTGTTTATCAAGATACTGCTGAACCTTTCGAAATTCACCGAACAATCTTCATTTTCTACCTGGGTGTATTCTATTACCTATAACTACTGCATTGATCTGATTCGTAAGAAAAAGAAGAATATCTTGATTTTTACGGAAGATATGGGTCGAGTTAGTACAGAAAAAGAGGTGGAAATACCAGATAGTGTGATTTTGGAAATGGAGACTAATCGCCTCGAAAAGGTGATGGATAAACTTCCAGTGGGCGACAAAGCCATTCTGGATATGAAATACACCGAAGATATGTCTATCCGAGAAATTGGAGAAGTATTGAACAAGACCGAAAGTGCGATCAAAATGCAGATCATGCGGGCGAAAATCAAAGCTCAAGGTATTTATGCAGAACTGTATGGTACAGAACCAATCGGAGCATAAAGCACAGAACAATAAGACCAATCAATCCATAATACCCAACCGATTTTATCACTCGCGCCTTGCCTTAGGCGCATAAAAAAAAGGCCGCTATGGACAACAGCCTGAAAAAATTGCAAGTAGAGCGAGAAGCTATGCTACCCCCAGAACTGGAGGATCGCATTTCGCAGCATGTGGGCACCTTATCGTTTTTTAGTAACGTAATCGAAGTATTTGTGCCAAATGCACTACAAGTGGTGTTCCGACTTGTGGGCGGCGAAGACTTGCCTTGTTTCAAAAAAGCTAACCGAAGAGCCGCCCGTGCCAATATGGACTGGCGAACACCCCCCGCCCCATTGATGCCAGATTCAATCTGACCAAATTTTCGCAAACAATCTTTTTAGACATAATAATGGACGCTATTCCTGTTTCTGGCCCTGTTGCTCAACTAATTGCTCAGTTTTCTGCGTTTTTTCCAAAATTTATTGGAGCGCTTACGATCTTGTTTATTGGATGGATCGTGGCGCGTACTGTTGGGAAAATATTGAGTAAAGTGCTGGCCAAGATTGGCGTTGACCGTCTGGCCGAAATGCTTGACGATATTGATTTGGTGCAGCGCAGTGGCGTATTGAAAGAAAAACTCTCTGGCATTATTGCCAAAGTTGTATACTATATGATGATGCTCATTTTCATCATCGCTGCAACGGAAACCCTTGGTGTAGGGGCCATTACCCAACTTTTTACCGACCTGATGAACTATCTGCCATCTCTACTGACGGCGGCAGTAATATTTATGATTGGCTTGTTTGTCGCCGACATGGTGCAAGGGGCTGTTGTCACACTTTCACAGTCGCTTGGCGTTGCTTCTGCTAAAATGATCGGCTCAATCGTTTTTTATTTTCTGTTCGTCACAATCGCCGTAAGCGCGCTTGCACAAGCCAAAATCAATACAGAATTTATCTCCTCGAGCCTTACAGTTATCATTGGAGCGGGTGCTTTAGCTTTCGCTGTTGGGTACGGATTGGCATCTAAAGATCTGGTTTCCAATTATTTGGCTAGTTATTACAATAAAAATAAAGTTCGTGTGGGCGATGAAGTGCGCATCTTGGGCGAGCGTGGAAAAGTGGTGCTCATTGATAGCACGTCGATTATTCTTCAAACTGCTGAACGTGCAATTATCGTTCCTTTAAGCAAATTGACCACCGAAAAAATAGAAATCTTTTACCCCGATCCGCAGGACCATGATTTGCTTGAAGAGAAGCATTGATTCCAGGTTTCAACTTGTGCTTCGTCCGGCCAATTAGTATTTTATTGGCCGGACGAAGCACAAGATGTATAGCCCAAAAGAGATGAGCCACCTAGATCCAACATTGGGATCTAGGTGGCTCATCTCTTTTTGGGCTTTTAA
>JBBQLD010000204.1:0-8221 GCA_038327555.1 Chitinophagales bacterium | reverse complement strand
TGTCGCAGCGCAGCGTAGACATCTACATAACCCAGGCTATGTTTAGAACCCTTTTGCTAAGGAGATTCCGGTAATCTTGGGTTGTGTAGATGTCTACGCTTCGCTGCGACATGACAATTCAAGAGTAAGTTATGGGATGTTTTGTAAAGAAGATTAGATGTGATTTCTGTATGCTTCAATACCCCCGACTGAAGATCGGGGGTTTCAATATGTTAGATGTTGCCACTCATAATCCTTAATTCTACTTTGTCCCTTTTGAAATTCATCAAATTTTTTGCCCGCGATTTGTCATGTCGCAGCGCAGCGTAGACATCTACATAACCCAGGCTATGTTTAGAACCCTTTTGCTAAGGAGATTTCGGTAATCTTGGGTTGTGTAGATGTCTACGCTTCGCTGCGACAGGACAATTCAAGTTCAAAGTGATAAAGTATAATTAGGTCAACTACATTGCCCTAAAGGGGTAAAATTTACCCGTTTCAATTTAAACAAGCCTACTTAAAAACCCTGGCTGCTTCTACCGCTTTTTGCCATCCCCGGTAAAGCCGATCCGCATCTGCTTGTGCCATTTGGGGCTTAAAATCGCGCTCTAATTGCCAGTTTTGGCCAATATCGGCCTGATCTTTCCAATAACCCACCGCTAATCCAGCTAGATACGCCGCGCCCAATGCAGTAGTTTCCTGCACTTTTGGCCGTTCTACATCCACACCAAGCATATCACTCTGAAATTGCATCAAAAAATTGTTGCGTACCATGCCGCCATCTACCCGTAAAGTTTTGAGTTTTATGCCAGAATCTCGTTCCATGACGGATAGCACGTCCTTGGTTTGATAAGCAGTGCTCTCCAAGGTAGCGCGGATAAGGTGGCTTCGACTACTGCCACGCGTTAGACCAAAAATGGCCCCACGAACCTCAGAATCCCAGTAAGGAGTGCCTAAGCCAACAAATGCCGGCACCATGTATACCCCTTCTGAAGAAGACAGGCTGAGTGCATGGCGTTCTGTTTCGGCGGCGTCGGTAAATAGCTCGACGGTGTCACGCATCCACTTTACAGCACTTCCCGCAACAAAAATTGAACCTTCGAGTGCGTATTCTACCCGCCCATGCAGTCCCCAGGCAATGGTGGTAAGCAGACCATTTTGTGAGGCAATCGCTTCATAACCCGTGTTCATAAGCATGAAACAGCCAGTACCATAGGTGTTTTTTGCCATACCTTCTGTAAAACATCCTTGTCCAAACAGGGCGGCTTGTTGGTCGCCTGCAATACCCGAAATGGGCACACCTTCTATGCCCAGAATATCTACTTTCGCATGGCCAAATACGCCCGAGGAATCCATCACTTTGGGCAACATGGAGGCTGGGATATCAAATGCAGCAAGTAATTCGTCGTCCCAATCCAGTTCGCGGATGTTGTAAAGCATGGTACGCGAAGCATTGGTGTAGTCGGTCGCATGGAGCCGCTCCTCACTTAGATTCCAGAGCAGCCAGGTATCGATTGTGCCAAATAACAGATTTCCAGCAAAGGCATCAGCTTGTGCGCCAGGTACATGGTCAAGGATCCATTTGATCTTGGTGCCAGAGAAGTAGGCATCAATAAGCAAGCCTGTTTTATAGCGCACTTCTGGATCTAAACCCTTGGATTTCAAGGTTTCACAAATCTCCATAGTCTGGCGACTTTGCCACACAATGGCATTGTAGACCGGTTTTCCGGTACGCTTGTCCCACACTACAGTGGTCTCCCGCTGGTTGGTAATCCCGATGGCGGCGATGTTTTTTGGGCCGACTTTTTGGGTCACTTCTTTAACCGTAGAGACCACCGTTTCCCAGATTTCAACAGGATTATGCTCCACCCAGCCAGGCTTGGGGAAATACTGCGTGATGTCTTGCTGCGCCACGGCAATGGTGTTGCCCTGTTTATCGAATACGATGGCGCGAGTGCTGGTGGTGCCCTGGTCTATGGCTAGGATGTATTGCATGAGTAAGCAGCAAAGGGGTGAAAAGTTTTTCTGCTGCAAACCTGATAATTTTTTTTGGGTTAATACAGGTTGACTGTTTTTATTTCTTTCGAAACTTAACTGTTGGCTTTGCGTTAGGAACGCGGTTGGAATAAAGGTACAATTTTGGGGTGTCGATTTTGTTTCTGTCAAGACGCGAGGAGGGCGTTTAGTGGGTCTAAAAAATCGACGAGCAACGAAGAGAGGAACAAAATAAGGCCGCCAAAATTGTACCTTTATTCCAACCGCGTTCCTTACTGACGCGCACGCTCCGAAATTGTGCCTTTATTCCAACCGCGTTCCTAAGGAACGCCGACGCTCCGAAACTATTAATTTATTTCATCGGAGTTCCCTACTGAAAAAGGTAAAAAAAGAGCCGTATTTGACGCCCTGAGAAAATCGCCAACAGGCTTTAAAAGTCCATCCCAAAAACTACCTTTGCAGCCCAGTTGTACAACCACACATTTTATGCACAAAATATTGACTTCCAGTTTTTTAGCAATAGCACTTTTGCTTGTTTTTAACCATTGCGTGAGCACGAATTCTTCCTACACTCGGGTTGCGCCAGGGATGTGGCGCGGGGTGCTGGAACTCGAAAAATTCGTAATGCCATCTACTAAAAAGGACTCCGTGATGCTTTTGTACGACCAATTTAAGCCAGGAGAACTTCCCTTCAATTTTGAGGTAACTTATGTCGATGACACCCGTTTTTACATAGAAATTTTCAATGGTTCAGAGCGGATTCGGCTGGATAGCGTCCAGTATGGTCGAGATCGTAGCCAGGCTCGAGACACGATGAATGTATGGTTTCCGGAATACGCCACTTACCTCCATGCTCAGATTCGAGGCGGTGTGATGGTTGGCGAGTGGGTCGTAACAACCAAAGAGAATTACCGCATTCCATTTTATGCAAATTCCGGGCGCGGCTATCGCTTCACCGATCTGGCAGTAAAGCCGCTGCGTGATCTAACGGGCAGTTGGGCTGCCATGTTTGGCGTAGAAAAAGAGGCCAAAGCGCAGGAAAAAGCCATTGCCGAATTCAAACAATCCGGCAATCATCTGGAAGGTACTTTTCGTACCGAAACAGGCGATTACCGCTTCTTGGAAGGAACGGTTCAAGGCCGGAAATTCTGGCTCTCTTGCTTTGACGGGGCGCATGCGTTCTTGTTTTCAGGCAGTATCCAAGGAGACAGTTTGCAGGGAGAGTTTCGCTCCGGCCACAAATACCAGACCCTCTGGACGGGTTGGAAAGACCCTTCCTTTGAACTGGGCGCGGCAGATTCACTTACAGAGATCAAGCCGAATGCAAAAATTAATTTTTCGGTAAAAACGCCAAATGGTCAGGATCTAACGTTTCCTTCCAAACAATTTGACCAAAAGATTAAAATTTTCACCGTGATGGGCACCTGGTGTCCTAATTGTAAAGATGAGCAGATTTTTCTCCGAGATTTCCTGAAAACGAATCCTGAACTCGCCAAACAAATCAGTGTGGTAGGCTTTTCTTTCGAACGGTTTGAAGATCCGGCTCAAGCAAATGCCCATCTTTTGGCCTACAAGAAAAAATTGGGCATACCATTTGAACTAGTTTATGCTGGAAAAGCGGACAAAGACGAAGCTGCTAAATTTTTTCCGGCACTTAATAAAGTGATGGCTTTCCCGACAATGATGATTTTGGACAAGCAAAATCGAGTTCGGCGTGTCCATACAGGCTTTGATGGCCCGGCGACCTCACGTTATGCTGGATTCAAAAGTGATTTTGAAAAGTTAATCAATAATTTGAGTGTCGAAAATTAGACTCAATAAAAGAAAAAATGAATCGGATAATCCTCGCCTACGCACCAGAAAATGCCGCTTTGGCAGTATCTGTCGACCAACAATTGAGCCGCATCGGCATCCCTTTTGAGCATGCCAGCGGTGCAATAGCCGAGCAAATTGCCTCCGCAGGAGAGCCTGTATTGCTGCTTGTTACCGATAATTTGCTGGTAAATCGAGCTACCATGGGGGGGCTGCTGCCTGTATTACAAGGGCTTGCCGCAGAAAAACGCCTCGTTGCAGTCCTCGCAGATGGAATAGACGCTTCAGGACAGCTCGTGCCGACGCATATTGATCGCATGGCCAATGCCTTACACTATATGAAGCACTGGCAGGATGCCTGGTTGGCCCTTAGCGACCAACATCAACATGCAGAAGCCTCTGAAAAGACCTCGCTTGTTGTGGAGCTGGATGCTACAAGAGCCATTGCGAACGAGGTAGGCGACCTCATCAGTACCCTGCGTGATGCTGGATACCTGACTTGGAATCAATTTGAGGCCAATGATTTCGAACTGTTTTTCCAAAAGTTCGGATTGCAGGATTGGCACGGGCAATACAAACGATTGCTCGCACAAGCAGCTGAAAATCAAGTGCCTAATGAGCCGATTCACTTACCTGAAATATCAGTTTCCGGTGGTTTATTGGCGCCTGAGCCTGTTGACGACCTGGTACTTCCAGTATCGATTGTTGCGCCGGCAGAACCGAAACTCGAAGCAATGGACGCTTTGTCGCAGGAGATGACCCTAGAAACAGCTTCCCCTGCGCTTGAATCCCTTGAATTAGAAAAGAAGGAAATAAACGGTGGAGAAGCCCAAGCCGTACGTGATGCCTGGTTTTGGATTGAAAAAGGCCACCTTCAACGTGGGCTTGAGCTTTTTCAAATGACACTGGAGCAATATCCTGAAAGCCCGTGGTTGATTGGGGAATATGAGCGCGCGGCACAACTAGCCAGCCCTCCAGTTGCCGATCCCATGCCAGCTGAAATACAAACGCTAGAAACCGCTACCCCAAACCCATCAGACGAAGCAAAATCTTATGAGCTAATGGGCGATATGGCTGCAGCGCGCGGGGACTATCTTTTTGCCAAATATTGCTGGGATCGTGTAGTTGAGGTTGATCCCAATATCCCAAATATATACCGAAAACTTGGATTGATGACGGCGGAGCATCTTCGGGATTATCGTGAAACGGCAGCCATCTATCTGAAAAAAGCCTTGGAAACCAATCCAAACGACGCCGAGGTAAAAACAGCCTTGGCGGAATTGACAGATCCATTCGAAATATCTACGGTAGCACAGCCAAAAGCCATTGAGGCTCCGCAGGAAACTCAAGGCAGCATCGAAACCAAATCACCCAATACCCAAATCATCAAATCCCGCTTAGTGCTGATTACTGGCGCAACCTCCGGCATAGGTAAGGCTACGGCTGAAATTTTCGCCCGGAATGGCTACAGACTTATTTTGACTGGTCGCAGGGTGGAGCGTTTGGTAGAATTGAAGCAGCATTTTGAGGCAGAATTTGGCACAGAAGTGCTTTTGCTCCCCTTCGATGTGCGTGATCCCGGGGCGGTAGAAGCAGCGCTCGCGAATCTGCCAGAATCCTTTCAGGACATTGATATTCTGGTGAATAACGCCGGACTTGCCAAAGGGCTTGCACCGATCCATGAAGGGGACCTCGAACATTGGGAAACAATGATTGACACCAATGTCAAAGGTCTACTGTATGTCACAAGACTTGTATCGCCAGGGATGGTGCGTCGCCGTAGCGGACATATTATCAATGTGGGCAGCAGTGCGAGCAAGGAAGCTTACCCTAATGGCAATGTGTATTGCGCCACCAAATTTGCGGTAGAAGCGCTTACCAGATCCATGCGTTTTGACCTGCATGCGCACAATATTAGGGTCAGTCAAGTCAGTCCTGGCCACGTCGAAGAGACTGAATTTGCGATCACCCGTTTTGATGGCGATGCAGAACGGGCCAGCATTTACAAGGATTTTCAGCCGCTTAAATCTAGCGATGTAGCAGACGCCATCTATTACATGGCTACGCGCCCGCCACATGTCAATATTCAGGATATTCAATTGTTTGCCACCCAGCAGGCTAGTAGTATGGTGGTGGATCGAAGCGGGCGGTAAGAATTAATCAAACTAAATCATTTTTCGCTTGGATCTGGGGAACAATTCTGCCAATTCTCCCGGCAGACTGATTCGTTCGGGGAAACGCGCGTTGAGTTCGCGAATAATTTTAACCACCATTTCTTCTTCTCCTTTTTGTAACAATTCAGACAACCTGAGCCGCACTTGTTGTGCTGCCGGAGCACCAAAATGCTCTTCCAAATAGAGGCTCAAAAACGCCGTGTAACGCCCTTGCACAAAATCCTTTTTTTCTGACAAAAACTCGGATTCGTACCGTTGCATCAGGTTCAAATCCCCTTGATTTTCAATTAGTTCGGCTAGTTTCTCCAAATCGCCTTCAGAAGAAAGCAGGGCAGCCATTTTTGGGACATCCCCTTTGGCACTCAGTTCTGCCAACAATTGATCTCGCTCGGCCGGCCAGCGTTCCGCAGCAGCGATTTTGAGCTTTTCAAATACGTCCGAACTCCCCGAAAGCAAAAAGCGTTGGCGCAAGAGAATGGTTTGGCGCAACTGATCGCCCGATTGTTCGGCAATAAAAAGCAGTACGTTTTCCAGCTCTCGACTTTGCCCAACGGGGAAAATATTTTTCGCTAAAAAATGCTCGCCAACCAGCGTGGCTGCTTCCCAGTGATGGAGGTAATAGAGCTGCAAAAATGCAGCCTTTACCATATCAGGCTTTTCCAAATAATCTTCCAACACCCGAACAGCAGCTTGTGGCATATTGCGCACAGACAGCGCGGCGAGGAAAAGTTGGAGTACGAAAGCCGGGGCAGGGTAGGGAGTATGGTCGAACATCTCGCGCAACTTGCCAAATTTAGCCTCATCCTTGGCCGACTCCGCCAGAAAACGCAAGCCATCACGCTCCAATTCTGGCGGAAAAGTGCTCTTGGTTCCGAAATTGAAAAGTGTTTCCCACACGGATTCGCGGAGTTCTGGGGATGGCGCCGCGGTGTTGATATGGTTCAGTGCCTCAAAGGATTTTTGGCAAAAATACAACAAGGCGCTCCTCCGATTGCCTTCTGCTTTGGCGTGTAATGGATTGATTTTCACAAATATAGTCGAGGAAATCTGGAACATACTTCGATAATCGAGCATGCCTTGCGCCAAGGACAGTTGCTCTTCCAAGCCATCCAGAGCTTTGCGGAGGCGGCGAAAATCAGGCTCACTAATTTTAATTTTGGCACTGGGTTTGGGCAGCACGGAGTCCAGTACCAGCGCGTAGGGGTTTTCAGCCTCCGTCACGTGCACCGCAAAGCGGGTTTTAAGCGCAAGGGCAAAATCTCGGTCACGTCTGGCAAAGTCACGTACAAAATCAGCTAATGCCTCAGGAGTAGCATTATCAAGCGCGGTTTGTACGGTAAAACGGGTAAGTTCATTGGCCGGTTTTTGCTCGGCCTTGATTCGGCGGGTTTCTTCACGCTGATCGTAAAATTGCCTGATTTTGATCAAGGTCGCGGCAATGTGCGGACACATTAATCGGCGACCTTCAGTGAAACACTCACAAGCGTAAGCTTTTATTTTGTGCGGGGTAATCATTACCTCCGACTCATAATTGCCCTCGTCGGTCTCCACCAATGCCACCCAGAAGTGGCGCTCTATTTCACGGAGGTTTTTTACGCGTCCGGCCTGCACCAAATCATCAGCGGCATACCATGTAGCAGGGCTAATGTTATGTTCAAAATCTCTGAGCGAAAGTTTTTGTATCATTTTGAGGGAAGCGAACCTCAAAAGTAGCCACAAAGATTGAAACTGGCATTAAATATCTTAGCGTGGCTATGGGGGATGATTTTTAGGAGCGTATTTAGAAATCTGTGTTAGTGTTCGGTCGCGCCACTTTAGGGGTAGGGGGCGCAACCGGACACTGACACAGATTTCTAAATACGCTCAGTTTTCGTCAAGAAAATGCATAGCCTTGGCTCCTTTGGGGGGCAATAGAAAAAATCCAGCCCAAATGACGGGAAGAACCAGGCAGGGGTTGTGTCAAAACGTTATGAATAGAAAAATGAACAAATTTTAATTCTATTCAGCTGCTAAACCTCATAGGTTTTTAAAACCTATGAGGTTTTTCGCCAAAGAAAACAAAATAAAATTTTACCTCATTTTTGACCCTACCCCTTTTGACAAAACCCTCTGGATATTCCCTAGTTAATTCCCAACTTCTTTTTTACCAAAGCCGTAACGTCGTCCGTTTCGGCGGCAAAAAGCATAGCACCGGTACTGGTGTCGAAAATCATGGAGAAGCCACTTTCAGTGGCAACCGCCTTGATTGCTTCATCCACCTT
>JBBQLD010000203.1:0-8221 GCA_038327555.1 Chitinophagales bacterium | reverse complement strand
GGGAACAAAATAATGGGACAGATTTCTAGAATCTCACCTTCCTCTAAATCACGACCAGCGAAAACGCCCTTGCCGTGTATTTCAGAATAGGTGACATAAATTGGTGCTTGCTGGAGTGACATACGGTGTTTTTGGAGCAGATTTGGGTTGGGCGTTACAAGTTGAGCGTTACCCGGACTGCCGAGCCCGAGTGTTTGAAATTTGAAATAACTACGCTGCTTTTGCCTCGTTTTTAGGGGTCTTTGCTTCGACTTCGCGCAGATTTTTTTTCTCGGCATAAGCCAATGCGGCTTCTCGCACCCAGGCACCTTCGTCCCAAGCCTTTCTGCGGGTTTCTAAGCGCTCCTGATTGCAAGGTCCATTGCCTTTCACCACGTTCCAAAACTCATCCCAGTTTATTGCCCCAAAATCATAGTGGCCGCGTTCTGCGTTCCACACCAAATCGGCATCTGGATGTTCAAGCCCGAGCACATTTATTTGCTCTGCCACCATGTCTACAAATCGTTGGCGGAGTTCGTCGTTGCTAAACCGTTTGATTTTCCAGCGCATACTTTGCTCGCTGTGGGTGGATTCACCATCCGAGGGCCCAAACATCATAACAGAGGGCCAGTACCAACGATTTACAGCGTCTTGTGCCATGGCGCGTTGTTCTGGCGAACCATTAGCCAATACGAGCAGCACCTCAAAGCCTTGGCGCTGATGGAAACTCTCTTCTTTACATACCCGAACCATAGCGCGTGCATAAGGCCCATAAGAACAACGACAAATAGGAATCTGATTCAGTATCGCCGCGCCGTCTACGAGCCAGCCAATGGCACCCACATCTGCCCAGGAACTGGAAGGGTAATTGAAAATGGAAGAATATTTGGCTTTGCCAGTATGCAGCTCTTCGTACATTTCATCGCGGTCCATACCAAGGGTTTCGGCAGCGGCGTAGAGGTAAAGACCATGGCCAGCTTCGTCTTGTACTTTTGCCAACAGGATTTGTTTGCGTTTAAGCGAAGGAGCCCGCGTGATCCAAATACCTTCGGGAAGCATACCTACAATTTCGGAATGCGCATGCTGGCTGATTTGGCGAAGGAGCGTTTTGCGGTAAGAATCAGGCATCCAATCTTTCGG
Source organism: Chitinophagales bacterium (assembly GCA_038327555.1). Classification (GTDB taxonomy): domain Bacteria; phylum Bacteroidota; class Bacteroidia; order Chitinophagales; family Saprospiraceae; genus M3007. The sequence goes on along the minus strand of JBBQLD010000203.1, from coordinate 7,102 downwards.
TTCGATGCGGATATCTGCATCAATCTTGGCTTGAAATTGCGCTTCGAGCGAAATTTTGACTGCAGTTTGTTCGTTGTTAGCCATACTTTTCAGAAAAAAATTTACATGAATTGCGAACTGTTTTCGACACAAAAACCTCCAGACATTTCATGTGTTTTTATTAAAACCGAATGCAAAGGTAATTGGGTAAATGAGGAATGCGGTATGATCAAAAATGATTTTTTATAGCAAACGGGTAAGGCTTGAATTTGTTCAGGTCTATTATTTTAGTTCAAAAGCCGCGCTGAAGCAACCCTCGTCGTTCATCCTTCGCCTGATTCAGGGAGCAGATGGTTATACCTCTGCTTAGAAATTCCTTTTTTAGGCAAAAATTCATCCTTTTTCGCAATCAATCTTTACCTTTGCGCCCTTATGAGAAAAACGACTGGCTGGCCATTGCTCTTAGCTCTAATATTTTTGGCGAGCGCCTGCAAAAGCAACTTTGAGCGAACCCGCACAAGCGGCAACGCAGACGCGATTCTTACAACTGCTTTTAAATACTACGAAAAGAAGAATTATCAACGTGCACTGACGCTCTTTGAATTGGTAATCAATACCTTACGTGGGGATGCTCGGGCAGAAAAAGCTTACTACGAATACGCTCAATGTCACTATAAAACCAATCAGTACCTCTTGGCGGCGTTCTATTTTAAGAATTTCTCCAACACGTTTTCCAATTCCCCCTTGCGGGAAGAAGCCGCGTTTATGTCGGCCTATTCCAATTATCAGCTATCGCCTACTTTCCGCTTGGACCAAAAAGCGACGGAGTCTGCCATAGAAGAATTTCAGATTTTTGTCAATCTATTCCCAACTTCAACTAAAGTCGGAGAATGCAACCAATTGATTGACGAACTTCGCCGCAAACTTGAGCAAAAAGCCTTTGCAGAAGGGCGATTATATTATGACCTACGACAGTTTCAATCGGCGGTCATCTCGTTTGATAACCTGCTGCGTGACTATCCTGAAAGCCCAGATGTGGAGCGGGTGCGCTACCTGATTGCCAAAGCAAGTTACTTGTTGGCTACAAACTCTGTAGTAGAAAAAAAGGAAGAGCGTTATGGGGAGTCCATCGCCCGCTGCAATGATTTTATAGAAAAATACCCTGATGGTAAATATTCTAAAGAGATCAAACTAACCCACAAAGCCGCGGAACAAGCCCAAAATGCTGTCAAAAAGAAACTGAAAAATACTTAATTCGGTTCACGATACATGGTTCAAGGTACACGGCAAATCATTTGCCAAAGACTATGAACCGTGACCGTATACCGTAAAACCGTCCATAAAATGAGCGATATCAAAACAAAGGCCCAGGGCCTAGATGCCAATGTCCAACCACGCGATGTGCTCGAATTGGTGAACAAAACTGGCAATATCTACGAGAGCCTTGTCATCATCAGCAAACGTGCCCGTCAGATTTCTAGCGATCTAAAATGGGAGATTCAGCGCAAACTCGAAGAGTTCGCGGTACATACTGATACCATCGAGGAGGTACAGGAAAACAAGGAGCAAATCGAAATCTCCAAGTTCTACGAGCGCCTGCCTAACACAGCCATCATCGCGGCACATGAATTTCTACAAGATGAAATTCAGTGGCGCTATGTGGAAGAAACGGAGTAGTTCGTTGCGGATTCTTGTAGAAAAATTAAACAGGAAAACCGGAGAACAGGAAAATTTAAAACTACACACATGATCTGAAAAGAGGTAATGCTTCCATTTTTGAGATCAGGTTCTTCGTAGTTTTGGATTTTCCTGGTCTCCGGTTTTTCTTTTTTTTGGATAAATTTTTATAAATATTCAAATTCTGGATGACCGAACATTTATACTGTAGCAAGAGAAAAGGTCATCACCAAGCCACAGCGCTCCGTGTCTTTTAATAATTCAAAATCCCATTGCACCGTGCCTGCCTTTTGGAAACCCGCCCGCTCGTAGGTCCAAATTGGGCCATTTTCCATAACCATGAGCCAGATGGCATCTTTTCCTAGTTTGGTAGCGCGTTGTTTGGCAAATTCAATTAAATGTTGACCCGCACCCTGTCCAAAAAAGTCAGGCATGAGATAAATTTTTTCCAGGTACAAGGCATTTTTGACCGGATGATCTGGGATTGGTTTTTGAAGTAGCAGTTTCAAAAAACCAACAACTCGCATAGCCTCGTCTTCTGCCAGCCAGTACTCGATGTTGGGATCCTGGAGTTCCGCTGAGAGTGTTTCTACCCCAAAACATCGTTCCATGTACCAATTCAGTCCTCCCGGCTTCCAAATGTGGGGGTAGTAAGGCTCATAGGTTTCCCGGCCTACCTTTTGGGTAAGTGAAAGCTCTGGAAGTAAAAGTTGTCTATAGGTGAAAGGCATGCTTAGAAAAATAAGGCATTCGCAAAAAGGGCCTTCCCTTGTTGCCAAAAACCTCTAAAAAGTGGATTGTCTATAAAAAATACCGCCTCGCCCTCCTCCATTTTTTGCACCAGGACAATCGGCGTTTTCTTCAACTGTGGTTTTACACGACTTCCGATGAAGCCGTAAGTCTGATAATTTTCCTCCAGATAAATAGGGGCCTCGGCCTTTTCCGGCATTTGAAAAGCATCCGAAAGAGTTTTGAGTGAGTGGTAATAATTCGGAAAACCGAAGGCTAGTGGATGGGTGTTATCTACCGTAGCACGCACTATTGCTCCGGGCAAGCCATCGCTTAGGCCATCTCGTTGGCGGGTCATAAATGGTTTGTGTAGGGTGGAAGAGTCCCGTTTGGGCGTTTCTTTGATTTTTAAATCAAACCCATCCAGGTCTGCAAATGCCCTTGTGCCCCCTTCAAATGCAATGAGGCGCCCGCCTTTTTCAACCCATTTTGTGATGGTTTCCAAGGTTTTATCTTCCAAACTGTAATTTCCATTCGGGAAAATTAGTGTGTTGTATTTGCTCAAATCTATTTTACGCAACCGCTCCAATGGAATAGGCGTGATCGGGTATCCCAACTCTCGCTCAAAGAAAAACCAGGTCTGGCCAAATGAGTTTTCATCCACCTCGTCCCCGTATACCAAGGCGACTTTAGGGTGTTTTACCAATTCAAAAGCATCTGATCCGAGGTCTTTACCCAAGGTAGCATTGCCCGTGAAAACCGGATAAAGCCGCACATTCGTCCTTTCTGCCGCCGCATTCACTAAATTACTTAATTCGCCCTGTAAACTGCGGTTATCGGCCTTTGAAATCACATAAGCGCCTGCTGCATATTGTTGATCTGCCAATACGAATGGTTCCATAGCGGTCCTTACTCGAACGCCTTTTTGCAATAATTCTCCAAGAAATTGGGCCTCTGCCAAAGAACGGCGGTGAATGCACCAAGCATAGGGTGAAGCGGTTGCCAAGTCCTTCTCTGGGCGATATTGCTCGTACGCCTTTTTGGGTTCTAAACGCTCTTTCAATGCATAAGCATCTAGCCCGTGGGCAAAAATCAAAGACCAGGCAGTAATATCATAGGTCAACGAATCTGCAAGTTTGGCTTCAGGTTCAAGCAAGGCCTGGATCATGACAGAATGCGGTTGATAGGCACTGATTACCAGATCGTTCGGATTGATAGACGCGCTAATTTCTTTGCCGCTTGCGTAGTCAAAAGCTTTTACGCCGCTCAATCCAGCGCCTACGCGGCCATAACGGATAAAATGTCGATCGAGCAATTCACAGAGACTGCGAACCTTATTGGGGTCGTTGGTTTCACGAATGATAAAAGCCTTGTATTGGCCCTGTGGTTTGGTAGAGGTACTGCTGAAGTAGGTCTTGAAATTATCAATCAGTGGTTTTGCGCTTTTGCTGCTCACCTCGATGGTAGAAAGCGAGGTAGTGAGGTGGTGCTCAATGCGATCATAAAGGGTCAGTGTATCACCATTGTCAATCTCGACCGAGCGGCCACCACGTGGGCCACCACCTTGTTCGTAAGTCATCCCGATCGCACCGTTGAAAGTCGGATAGGTGTCGCCATAAGAAGGGTAGAACAGGTCAATCACCTGGCGGGTAAAGTAGAACCAGTCATGGTTGTCAAAATGCCGGGCATTATTTTCCCCAATTTCCGCCTGAAAATCGCGCTGCCATGGGGTAATCAATTCGTGCATGGGTTCAGCCGCCGGAGCAAAATAGTAGGGCTCGTTGATGCCTTGCTCATGTATGTCAGGATGCACCTGCGGGAGCCAGCGATGGTACATCACGAGTCGCTGTTTAGTTTCTGCCTGTGTGGCCCAGGCCCAGTCTCGGTTGAGGTCAAAATAGTAGTGGTTCACACGTCCTCCAGGCCAGGGCTCGCGGTGCTCACGCGCATTCTGGTCGGTATTTTTCACTAAGTTGGACGCCATACGATTCCAGCTGGTGTAACGGTCGTAACCGTCAGGGTTAAGGGCAGGATCAACAATGACTATCGTGTTTTTGAGCCATTCCTTTATTTTTTCGTCAGACTGAGTTGCGAGTCGGTAGGCCAGTTCCATACTACATTCCGAGCCCGAAGGTTCGTTGCCGTGTACGCTCATGCTAATCCATACGATTGGTATGGGGTTGCTCAGGTCTGGCTGCCTATCGGCCATTCCAGCGAGCCGGAGGTTATTGAGTCGAATTTGCTCGAGCCGCGTCATGTTTTCTGCCGAGGAAAAAATGGCGATTTGCAGTGGCCGGGTTTCATTGGTAAGGCCATATTTTTCGAGGCGCATGGTAGCTGGCGAAGCAGCAGCTAGTTGCTCGAAGTACGCGTTCAGCAAATAGTGCGGAGTGAATTGTTCGCCCAGTTTATGGGGAAGAAATTCATTCGGAGATTTCGCCCCATCCTTGACCCCTCCTGGAAGGGTAGGGGATTGAGCAGAAAGGAATTGCGCAGAAAAAACAAGAAGCAGGAGGGCAAACAAGCGGTGGACATTCATTCCGAAAGAATATGATTTGTTGGCGGCAAACATCCATATAATTTTTGGAATAGAAAAATGTTACTCCTTTACACCTTCACCCAATCTTCTCCACCTCATAAATCGAATTGATCTTCCCCGCAAAAAGACAGTAAAACCTGGGGCTTTCCCTCAAAAGCGAAATTTCTGTGGGCCTACCGTCGTCAATATGGCTGGCCTTGAGTTTCGACTTGATAGTGTAATAGGAAAAAAGGTGCGAAAACTGCACATTCTCTGCAAAGTATTGCTGCATCTGGGCGAGCATCTTGGGGGCATTGGAGACGGGGCGCCGTGGGCATTCAGTACAAATGCCTGGGGCTTCGGGGCGACACCTGGGGTCGATCTCAGGAATTTGGCAATCAAAACGCGGCATCGCGTCGAAGGATATTTTGTGGTGCGTGTAGGCCACCGAGGAGAGCGAGAGCAGTCCGCTCAAGCCGTAGGGCATGATGGAGCCAAAAGGGCCGTCCATGACCGTTAGCCCGCGCTGTCCGAACTGCTGCGAACTGACGAAAGCAATTTCTGAAAGTTCATGGGTGAGGGCTAGATCGTTTAGGCCAAAAAGTTGGTTTGTGGCATTGGTGGCAGCGTAGGTGGCATTGATCACCGTCGCAGTTTCAAGTTTTAAGTTTAAAGTTTCAAGCCTTGGTTCGCCACTTGAAACTTGAAACTCCCCACTTGCCACTTGCCACTTACTACTTGAAACTTGAAGCTCGATTTCCCAGGCGTTGCCAAATGCTTTTGCTTCCTTAATTTGTGCGTTTTTGAACACCGTAATACCCGCACAGTTTTCCACCTTTTCACGGTAGTAGTTGCCGAGCAAAACGGGGTCAAAGGAATATTCTTCCGTGCGGTACAGGGCCTCTAAACGATTGTAATTGAACAAAGGATGTTCCTTGACGCGTTCGCAGGGGATGTTCAGGAATTCACAAAACCGCTCGAATTGAGTACCATCGGTGAAGGAGCCGTAACGATCGATGGCGTAAAATTTTTCAAAGGTCTGGTTGACAAATTGTCGGTGTTCATTCGTGAAACGAGCCTTGTGCTCATCGCTCATGGCCGCTGTGGCCACGCTGCGTGGATAATGATAGCCACTGTGCAGCCGAGCCTGGTTCACGAGCGATGCTTTTTGAAAAAGACGGGCTTCTTTCTCTAAAATTGCCACTTTTGCCCCGCGTCCGGCGAGGTGCAAGGCGGCGTAGCACCCGAAGATGCCTCCACCAACCACAACAAAATCAAACTTTTTTACCGGCATCTTGACACTTAAGCATTTTAAAGCGGTACATTTCAAGCACAAAAGTTGGAAGTTCTAATGGATATTTGGCAACAGTTTTTAAATGGTATTTTTGCTACTACCTGGTTGGAGTTTGTCGCCGTGGTATTTGGCATTGCCAGCGTAATGCTTTCGCGCCTGGAAAACATTTGGGTGTATCCGACCGGAATCATCAACACCACCATTTACATTTACCTGTGCATCCTCGGCGGATTATATGCCGAAGCGGGGGTGAATTTTTATTACTCGGTGATGAGCGTGGTTGGTTGGGTATTATGGGCGAAAAAAAGCGAAGGGAAATTTACCCTGCAAATTAGTCGATCCACACGAATTGAATGGCGCAATGCTTTGATTTTCTTCGTTTTGGGCTGGATCGTACTCTTTTTTATCTTGAAGCTATTGACCGATAGCACAGTGCCCCTCGCAGATGGGTTTGCTTCTGCAGCTGCGTACACGGCAATGTGGTTGATGGCCAGAAAAAAATTGGAAAACTGGATTTGGTGGGGCATCACCAACGTGGCGTCTATTCCACTGTACTTCATCAAAGGTTATGTGTTCACAAGTTTTCAATATGTGGTTTTTTTGGTCCTTTCTGTTTTAGGGTATTTGGAATGGAAGAAGAGAACTATGAACTATGAACTATGAACTATGAATTTGATTCATGAAACTTTCAACTTGAAATGCGTCATTTGGAACTTGCCACTGAAAACCTGAAACTTGTAACTGAAAACTTGTAACTGAAAACCTGTAACTACTTCACAAAATGAGATATGTTTTTTTATTGCTTTCGATTTTGGGACTTTCATGTACTGAAAACACGGTTGATGCCCAAAATAAGCTTACGCCGGATGCCTTTGAAGCTCTGCTCAAGCGCGATACCACGATTC
>JBBQLD010000202.1:0-8284 GCA_038327555.1 Chitinophagales bacterium | reverse complement strand
ATCTTTTTGCTGGCTCACACGAGTCTGCGCAGCGAACAGCCATGATTTATACCTTCTTCTCGGCTTGTAAACAATATCAAATTGACCCGGAAATCTGGCTAAACGATGTACTCAATCGGATCCAAGATTGCAAAATATCTGAACTCGGGCTACTGCTGCCGCAGTTCTGGAAACCGAAAGAGGAGGGAATCGGGTAGATGGGTATGGGGTTTGTCGTAGGCTTACGGCACCGAGAACGATGTGCCGCCCATGGTGAAATCGCGCAACCTGAGTTCGGCCTATCGCAACGCTTCGTATCAGCGTCCTTCGCAGGCGTATTTTACGCTGCTGGATGTGCTGGGCTATGAAAAATTCCACAGCTGCATGACCGAATACATGAACCGATGGAAAGGCAAACACCCGGCGCCCTTCGACTTTTTTCAAACCTGGAACAATGTTTCAGGCCAAAATCTCGACTGGTTCTGGAAGCCCTGGTTTTTTGATTGGGGATACCCAGATCTGGGCATCCAGGGTGTTGTGCGCGACGAAGCAGCAAACTGTCAGGTCATTGTAGTGGAGCGTAAGGGCAATATTCCTGTGCCCGTTCATCTTGAGGTGGTATACAATGATGGCTCAAAAGAAACTTTTCATCAAACAGCCGCGGTGTGGCGCGATGGCAAGCAAAATGTTCGCATCGCCTGTACCGAAGGTAAAACGGTGAAATCGGTGATGATGGGGAAGACTACTATACCGGATGTGGATAAGAAGGATAATGTATGGCCGAAATAACTACTCTGGATTTACTCCGCTATTTCCATCAGGTACAAACGGGAACGGTATTGGAGGTTTGACTTGAAGTAGACCTTCCAATCGCCGCCTTTATTCCGGAAAATTGATCTTCCTCTCACTGCTGCCATCTGCTTCCATTAGGTACAAACGGTAGCGTTCTTCAATGGTACATTGATCCAAACGGATACGGTCCATGCGGTTAAGCAGTATTTTTTTGCCATCACTGGATACGGCTACATGTGTGTACCAATTGTTGTTCAGGTGCGAACTAAGCTGGCTGCGGTTTCCATCAAAATCCGTGACACAAACTCTTTTAATTCCTATCCAAAACACTTCATCACGGTGTGGATTAAGCGCGAAACTATTGATTTTTCCATCTCCCGATCCGGAAGCATAAGAACTGGAATCGATCTCAATTTCAGGGTGGTAACCCATATCGGATAAATAAATAAAATCACTTTTAATGCCGGGAATTCTTCCCAGATAAACAATATTTCTTCCATCCCAATCAAATATTGGACTTGGATTAGGTAAAGTGTCTAAAAATACGCCATTTCCATCCATGATAAAATTATCTACCCAATAGCTGACGAGAAATCGGTCGCCACTGTTGTTCCAACGCGGTCTATTAAAATTGGCATTGCCACCAATATTTGTCAATTGTGTAAGACTGTCTCCATTGGATTTAATCTTCCAAATTTGAGATCCTGCTCCTTTGAAAACAATCCAGTCTTTTATGCTCCAATCAGGTTGGGAAAAAGCTGTGCTTGTGAGCAGCTTCAACTGGTCGTTACAAAAATCGTACGTGCACAATTCGAATATGAAAGGGATGTTCTGCGTATTCCACCGGATAAAAGCAATTTGGTTGTTGTTGCGTGGGTTGAAGCAACCGTCCAAATAGTTATAGTGCGGCGGCAGTAAATATTCGGTTTGTGACCCGCAAGGTTCAATGGAAAACAAGGTATCGGAATTATCGGCGGGTATGGTATTCCAAAAGGTACAATCCGGATCGAGGCAATCGGTACAAGTCGGCTCGTGACGGCAGGCATAATTGGACAGGATGAGTAACAGGATAAAAATTAGGACACTGCGCATTTTTTAATTTGTTTTGATGAATGGAAGCGTGTAGGTGTTATTGCCTTGAACGATGCGATAAAAATAACATCCTGAAGGCAGGCTTGAAAAGTCCATTTGCCAGGGAGCGGCATTCAGATTAGATGAAATTAACTTAACCATTGCTCCTGTTACACTAAAAATGGAGATATTTACAGATTCACTGCTCTTTTCCAAATCAGTTGTCAAAATATGGATCCCATTTGACGGATTTGGCGCAATATGAAAACCGACGTTTCTCTTTTCGATTTCATTACTGCTTACGCTACCGCACGCACTTACAGAATAGGCATATTTAGCTAAAGAAGAGGCACTTGCAGGGTCAAATGGAGCAAAGCCAAGAACTGTTCCTGCACCATTCTTTATTTCGTAGGTATATCCACTAATAATCGCTTGGTCTGAATTTATATTTTCAATTGAGCACTTCACTCTCGGTGTTATCTTATTTACCCCACCAATATCTGAAAATAATCCAAATGTAGTAGACGAGCTGGGTCTAGGCCAGGAATGTTGGATTATTTTCCCTAAATTGTGATTAAATGTGGCTGTGATTTTATGCACATCGGCTTTGTAAGGAGTATTTTTGTTAAAGGTAATCCCGGCCGAATTCGTGAAATTGGAACTAAATTGCACATCAATATTAGAATTTACTTCATCGTCATTAATTGTTGGAGAGGGCAAATTAGAATTGCTAAAATGATAAAAATCACAATCAAGTAAAAAGTCAACGGCATTTCCTGCATCTAGTAAGCCTGGACCAGTATCCTCATCCGGACCAGCAAGAAAGATATCCTTTGCGGTTAAATAAATAATTCTTTCCACATCTTCAGGGCTTAAGCTATTACCACTTCCATTGGTTGGCAGATTTCCTGGGATATTTTCAAGACTTAATAATAGCCCTGCAACACCTGATACATGCGGAGTCGCAGCTGACGTCATTTGAAATGTACCATAGGTACTAGGAGCGGCTGTGGTAGTAATAATGTTCGCGCTACTTCCTGGTGCTGCAATATCAATATCATCTCCATAATTTGAAGAAAACAATCTTTCGTTTCCGGTTGAATTGGTTGCAGAAACATTAATTGCCCAATCATTATAACAGGCGGGACAAGCAATTCTCTCTACGCCCCCATTTCCCCTCGCTGCACAAAAAATAACTTGGTTCATGTAGGCAAAGTAAACGGCATCTTCAACCAATTCTGTATTGCTGAGCTGAGTAGGAAAGTAATATTGTAAACTATGATTCATTATGTCTACCCTTATACATTTATGGGGATTTTCTTCACCACAACATGGATCTGGAATAACCGGCATATCTGCATAATCTACAATTGCATCAGCATAAAACTTTAAGTCCCCAAATAAAAAACCGTTCTCAAAAGGTGTAATTCCAAGAACCCGAATGGAATATAATGACACCCCCTCAGAGCCTTCGTTTCCATTCCAATTTCCGCCAGCAACTCCAGCTATACCGATTTCATTGTTACGGACTGCTCCGATAATACCTCCAACCTGCGTACCGTGGAGCGTACCGATGCCTGGTGCTGGATTAGTACAGTGGATACAAGTATTGTTTTCATAGTCCCACCCTCCTTTAACTGCTGAAAAGCCATGTGGGCCGGAGTTCGGATCAAATTCAAAATCTTCATGGTTTCTTAGAATAAGATCATCAAAAACCCCAACCTTCACGGAAGGTTTGCCTACGGTACATCCCCATGCTGGCAACACATTTATATGAGAATTTTGATATAGTGGATTTGGATGAAGGGAGGATTGTTGAATATAAGATCCACTACTCATACTTTCATCTGGTTCGGTACTTGGACAAATGGCAGTATAAACTATACTATTTTGGTGAGCATAACTCACATACGGATGCATGTCTTCTAAATCTGTACATAATTCCATGATTTGTTCCACTGAACTTTCAGGAGTAGTTAAAATAAATACAGACCAGAAATCCGATACACTTACCGTATCTCCTAATCTGCTAATAGATTTTTCATTAGTTGTTTATATATTAGGAAATATACGAATCATTTGCGTGTTGCGTCCAAATGGGAGAGTGTTACTAATAGCGTTCACTGCATCAATAGTTAGGAAATCAGCCAGAATTCCATATGAAATATCGAGATTATTGACAGATTCTTGTTTAACATATGTTTTGCTAAATTTTACAATTATCTCACTTTTTTTGCATAATGGCTGATCAAGAGAATCGTATTCAATGGCTGGATCCCTGAATAAATAATCATAACGCAAGTCATAATATTGGAACTCATTCGGCGTTTTATGGTTTTTCCCAAGAACTATCATCCGGTTTAATGTAGGAAAAAATTCCATTCTGACGGGATACTCATCACTTTCAAAACAATCCGATGGGTGTCTATTTTCATGGAGAAAAATCCCATCGCCATTCAGGTAAACTAATATAATTTTATGGTTACCTTGATAATTTCTCTCCCCTAGTATATACATCGAATTATCTGGCAAAACTACTATTTGCTTGCCAACAAGAGTCGCTTGTTGTCTGTCTGCATATCGTTTTTGCTGCCAAAGAACGGTTCCTGACGAATCAAATTTTACAATCAAAAGGTCAGTTAAATTATTATTCACCTTTGAACTCCCTGTAAGAATTACATTACCATTTTCATCTGTTGCTAAAGCTTTTACTGATTCTCCTTCGTTTTGAAAATCATAGGTGACGTTCCATTTGAACTGTAGATTAGCGTCAAATTTCAGCAATGAAATGTTTTGTGAGGTAGCAGTAATTTCTCCTGCAATATAATAATTGTCCCATTGGTCTTTTATAAATGCTTTTGGATTTACTACACTTATGCCTGTGGCCGTATGATTATCGGCAATAACCGCTCCGGTGCTTTTATTATATTTAACTGAAGCCAAAGAGAAAGAGCCAAGGGTAGTTCCGCTAAATCCAAAAATAGTAGGGTTGCCTAATGCGTCAAAACTTAATTTTACAGCGCCGTCGAATTGGTAATTATAGTCATATGTCTTTCTCCAAACCTCAACCCCGGTAGTAGGATTTAATCTTAAGGTAAAATAATCGGTTAGAGAGCTGATACTAGTACTTGATCCGGTTATAAATAAATTGCCATCGTTGTTGAGCCCTATAGCCGTTGGCAGATCATCCAAACCATCTGCATCTATTATTTTGTTCCAAAGTAGGCTGCCCGAAGAAGAATACTTCAGTACAACATAATCAAAAAAGCCGGTCGTGCCTATTTTTGTTACTCCAACAACGTAAATATTGTTGTTAGCATCTAAAGTAACCGCAATTCCGTAACTACTGGAAATGGAAGTTGTAGAAGGGTGAAAGGCAGCTTGCCAAACTTGGGTCCCACTTGAATTTTGCTTGGAAATGAGCAAGGCGGTTATATCTTGAGAAATAATCGTGTTGCCTACGGTGATCAAATTATTTGATCCGTCTTTAACGGTACCAACCCAGTCAATACTGGAAACCGGACTTCCGAATGGAGACAGAACATATTTATTGACTTCAATGGGTTGTGCAACAGTGAATTGCAAGCAAATAAATACTAGAAAAAATGAGCTTAATAGGTGCTTTTTCATATTTAAGTTTTTTAATTAATGTAAAATCGATATTGAAAAACCTCGCAATACCCTCTCAAATCAAGTTCATCTATCAATCCCTCAAAATCCCAGAATAAATTTATCTTCTCAAAAGTCCAATTTTGTTGTTATGACAGAAAGAGTTTAGCATTAAGTTTGGATTAATTTTAATATTTATCTAAAATATTGAGTTTTTGAAAACTGAGTTGCATGAAATAATTATGGGTAGATTCATAATTATTGTGGTGAATATTTTAAACAATTTTTACTAGCCTTAAAATCTCTCAGGCAATCCCTACCTTTGCCCATCTTTTTAAAAACCTTACCGAACGATGTTTTGTTTGAGGTTTTCTAAAGTCGATTTCCCCAAATAAAACCTCACTCATTCGCTCAATGACTCATTCGCCCACTCACTCATTCACACATTAGAAATGGTTGCTACAGAAACTCGCCCCGCCCACAAAGTAAAAGATATCGCCCTGGCCGAATGGGGTCGTAAAGAAATCCAACTCGCCGAAGCTGAAATGCCGGGTCTGATGGCTTTGCGCGACGAATTTGGCGCAAGCAAACCCCTGAAAGGCGCGCGCATCGCCGGTTGCCTGCACATGACCATCCAGACCGCAGTGCTCATCGAAACACTGGTGGAATTGGGCGCCGAAGTCTCCTGGTCATCCTGCAACATCTTCTCCACCCAGGATCATGCCGCTGCTGCCATCGCTGCTGCTGGGATTCCTGTTTACGCTTGGAAAGGCATGAATGCGGAAGAATTTGACTGGTGCATCGAGCAAACGCTTTTCGCATTCAAAGACGGTCAGCCGCTCAACATGATTCTGGACGACGGTGGCGACCTCACCAACATGGTACTTGACCAGTATCCTGAATTAGTACACAACATCCGCGGTATTTCAGAAGAAACCACCACGGGTGTTCACCGCCTATACGAGCGTGTGGCAAAAGGGAGCCTGCCGTTGCCCTGTATTAACATCAACGACTCCGTGACCAAGTCGAAATTCGACAATAAATACGGTTGCAAAGAGAGTCTCGTAGACGCTATTCGCCGCGCGACCGATATCATGATGGCCGGTAAAGTGGCTGTGGTGGCTGGTTATGGCGATGTAGGCAAAGGTTCTGCTGCTTCTTTGCGCGGCGCTGGCGCACGCGTGATTGTGACAGAAATTGACCCGATCTGCGCCCTGCAGGCAGCCATGGACGGCTTTGAAGTGAAGCGTATGGAAAATGCCATTCCGCGTGCCAATATCGTGGTGACGGCTACCGGCAACTGCGACATCGTGATGGAAAAACACTTCCGTCTGATGACCGACAAGACCATTGTGTGCAACATCGGTCACTTCGACAATGAAATCGACATGGCGTGGCTGAACGATAACTATGGTGATACCAAAGTGACCATCAAGCCGCAAGTAGACCTTTACACTATTGACGGAAAAGACATTATCTTATTGGCTGAAGGCCGCCTGGTGAACCTTGGTTGCGGTACCGGTCACCCCTCGTTCGTAATGTCAAACTCATTCACCAATCAGGTGCTGGCGCAACTCGAACTCTGGGAAAATGTAGGCAAATACGAAAACAAAGTGTACATGCTTCCCAAGCATCTTGACGAGAAAGTAGCCCGCCTGCACCTCGCCAAAATCGGCGTGGAACTCGAAGAACTCAACACCATGCAGGCGGATTATATTGGCGTGAAAGTGGATGGACCGTTTAAGCCTGAGTATTATCGGTATTGAGTTTTATCCAACTGGGTATGTTGTTGAAGTCTTTAGTGTTACTGGAGAAACTTTGGATGTTATCAGTCTTTCAGAAGACCAATTGATGCCGCTTCGGGCAGATGCTGTTCCAGCCATGCGCGAATTAGCGGAGGCTGCATAAGCTGAATTAATAAACATTGGCTTTTTTAGAAATAAATAGCGCCACGCCGAAAAATTGGTGTGGCGCTTTTCATAATATGTATGATCTCCCTTTATACCTCGCGCCGCCAAGTTTTCAGCAAAGCAGAACGCGGAAAAACGTTTACTAAACTTTTAAAGTTTTAGTAAACGTTGCCACTATAGAATAACCGCCTAAAAATGAACCAGTTTTTTCACTACAGTGGTGTCGTCAACAACTACTTTTAAAAAGTAGTTGCCCGGCGGAAAGCGGCTCATGTCGATACGTTTATCAAAGGTTTTTCCCGTTTCTTCGGTAATTACGGTGGAAATCATTTGGCCAGTAATGTCATACAAGACCATTGATACTACCGCATCATAACCCAAATGGAGGCTTAAGTTGGTAGAGCCAAGCTCAGTAGAATTCGGGAATACCTGAATCTTTTGATCCAAAATCGCCTCGTCTATTCCGGACGTCTGAAAACTGAATTCCAAAATACAGCCTTTATTTGGCGGCATAACTGCTTGACCTGGAGCGCCTTTTACAACACCTGCCGTGTCTGCGGAGTAAGCCTACCACCAACCCCATCTTGTACCTGCCACTTTGCTGCCTGATCTTTGTGCAAAAATACACAAAATGAATAAAAGGCGCACCGCATCGGAGAAAAAGGCGATCATATCCTTATTTTCAAAATCGGATTGTAGCATGCAGGCATTTAGCCAACAAGTTGGTGTTCCCCTGCCGACTTTATATGCATGGCGAAAGAAATTTTCACACCTGCCAGTTCCGCAGCCTTTTGTGGAGATCAAAAGAGCCGAAACGCAAAGTTTTCAGATAAAAATCAACGGTATTGATTTGTTTTTCCCAGGGTTGCCGAGTGCGCAATGGTTTTCGGAGGTCTTAAAAAACTTGGAAACATGATCAGCCT
>JBBQLD010000201.1:0-8284 GCA_038327555.1 Chitinophagales bacterium | reverse complement strand
AGCAACAAATTTATATTTTATTCGAGTGCCAAACCTCGTAGGTTTTTAAAACCTACGAGGTTTTAAGCCAAAGAAAACGAAATAAAATTTTACCCCTTTTTTGATCCCGACCCTTTTAACACAACCCATAGTCATTCTGTATAAAATTCGTGGGCAATCTATTTTGTGGGTAATTGAAAGACCTCGAAAGTTTAGTAAACGTCTCTTCCAATCGCCTTCGAACCGGAGCACCCAAGACTAAACTTTTGAACCGCAGGCTACTAAATGGCATACAAAGCCCAAAGGTTAAGTCTTGTTATTTTGTTTAATCTTTTTTGAAAAAAATTAAACAAAATGACTTGCAGGTAGTTATGGTAGCTTAACTTAACTTCTTGCACTATGCTTAACGCGAATAAAAATTTTAGCAACACCCTGCTCTTGACCGACGACGACATTGGAGAAGACCACCTCATGACCTCCCTCGAAACGCCCATGCGCCCGGATGCTTTCGACCTGTCTGATGAAGAAAAAATGGCGCGAATTGAGCACCATTTTCGGGAAATTATGCTCACAATGGGCCTTGACTTGACAGATGACAGTCTGCGCGGCACCCCCAAGCGGGTGGCTAAAATGTATGTACAGGAAATTTTCAGTGGACTTAACCCCAAGAACAAGCCGAAAGTCGCTCTCTTTGAGAACAAATACGGCTACCATGAAATGCTGGTGGAAAAGGACATTACTTTTTACTCCAACTGCGAACACCATTTTGTACCCATTATTGGAAAGGCTCACATTGCATACATGGCCAATGGAAGCGTGATCGGATTGTCCAAACTCAACCGAATTGTCCAATATTTTGCAAAACGGCCACAAGTACAGGAGCGGCTCACCATGCAAATCGCGCATCAATTGTGCACCCTCCTGGGCACGGATGATGTGGCCATTATCGTGGACGCGCATCACTTATGCGTTTCTTCAAGAGGGGTTCAGGATGTGAATAGCAGTACGATCACGGCTTATTATGGCGGCGCTTTCATGAAGGAAGCCAAAAAGCATGAGTTTTTGCAATACCTGAATCTTCCCGCGAAATCGAAGGTTTCGGAAGTGCTGCAATCCTAGTGCCGCGCTGAAAAAGAAGTAAGATGATTCACATTAGCCCTATATTTACCCAATTATGTTTATTCAAAAAAATTGGGTCATGGATCGTCGCAGGTTTATTCTGAATACGGCCCTAGCCACGACCGCCGTTTCTGTATGGCGGCTTGCTGGCTGTGACACCACTGGCAATCAACAAATGACGATCAAACCAGAGCCTGACCCCAGCAAATTTGAGCTCAACGAAGCCACTATTTCCGACTTGCAAGACCAAATGCAGCGCGGAGCGCGGACTGCACGACAGATCACGGAGATGTACCTCGCCCGCATAGAAGCCATCGATAAAAATGGCCCTGCAATCAATGCCGTGATCGAACTCAACGCCGAGGCACTATCTATAGCTGATGAAATGGATCGCGAACGAAAGGCCGGAAATACGCGCGGCCCGCTTCATGGCATCCCAATTTTGTTGAAAGACAATATTGACACTGGAGACCAAATGATGACCACAGCAGGGTCGCTCGCGCTTAAAGGCCACTACGCTGCTCAGGATGCTTTTGTAGTGAAAAAACTACGGGAGGCTGGAGCGGTTATTTTAGGGAAAACAAATTTGAGTGAGTGGGCCAATTTCCGTTCCAGATTTACGTGCAGTGGTTGGAGCAGTCTAGGTGGACAAACCAAAAACCCCGTCGCACTGGCACGGAGCCCTCAAGGATCCAGCTCTGGATCAGGTGCGGCAGTTGCGGCCAATCTTTGCGCCGTAGCGGTCGGCACAGAAACGGACGGCTCGGTTATCGGACCTGCGGCGGTGTGTGGCATCGTGGGCATGAAACCTAGCGTCGGATGGATAAGCCGAACTGGAATCATCCCAATCTCTATTTCGCAGGACACCGCTGGCCCAATGGCGCGAACCGTGCGTGATGTCGCAATTTTGCTCTCGGGCATGACTGGCATTGACGCGGCGGATCTTTCGACTTTAGCCAAACAGGCCAAAACTGCAACAGACTTTACTGCTTTTTTGGATAAAAATGCGCTTGCTGGCAAACGGATTGGGGTTGAAAAATCTCATTTCGCGGGTCACGAAGGCGTGGTTCTTGTTTTTAAAAACGCCCTTGAAGTACTCCAAAAAGCAGGGGCTACCCTGATTGAAATTGATCTGCTCAAAGAGATTGATCCGCTGGGTAAGGCAGAATTCGAGTTGATGCAGTTCGAATTCAAGGATGGCCTCAATCGATACCTTGCCACAGCAAATGCCTCGGTGAAATCGCTGGCAGAAGTCATCGCTTTTAACCAGGCAAACGAGTCCAGGGTAATGCCTTATTTCAAACAAGATATCCTCGAAATGTCGGAGCAAAAAGGCCCTTTGACCGATTCTCGTTATCTGGAAATACGCAAAGAAACGCGCTCCGCCCAGACGATCATTGACGGCTTTTTGCAAAAAAACGAACTCGACGCTATTGTCGGCATTAGCACTGGGCTGGTTCAATTGATCGACCTTGAAAATGGAGATTGCTATCCGACCAACGGATTTTATTTCGGTCAAGCGGCGGCGATGGCTGGATATCCAAGTTTGACCGTGCCGATGGGCCGCGTGCACAACTTGCCTATCGGACTTTCCTTCCTCGGTGGAGCCTGGCAAGATGGACCAATTTTAGGCCTGGGTTTTGCCTATGAGCAGGCTACTAAATGGCGTGTTGCTCCGTCGTTTTTGAAATAATGGAAAGAGCGGTTCTCAAAACTCCGCCTCCCGCTCCAACACCATCTCCACTCCATCCACAGGATGCAAAAACTCAATCCGCTCCGCATGCAAATGCAGACGCAGTCCTTTGGTGCCATATAATTCATCACCTAGAATTGGCGTATTCAACCCCAAAGCATGCGCGGCATGAACGCGTAATTGGTGCGTTCTGCCAGTTATCGGATGAAAATGAACCCTAGTGGTTTCTGTGTTGCGCGATACCACATGCCATTCGGTTCGGGCGGATTTGCCGTGTTCATAACACACCATTTGCCGGGGTCGGTCGTCAAGATCGACGCGGAGGGGCAGATTGATCACCCCTGATTCGCCAGGAATATTGCCATCCAGTAGGGCTACATATCGTTTTTTTATGGTGCGCCGGATGAACTGACTTTGCAATTCCTTGTGCACGGCTGCGGTTTTAGCCACCAGCATTAAGCCAGAAGTACCCATGTCGAGCCGGTGCATAATCATGGGGCCGGTGGCATCCGGGTATCGTTGCTTCATGCGGAAATACACGGAATCTGTCACGGTTTTGCCCGGAACGGATAGCAGAGACGCTGGTTTGTTGACCACGACCAGGTGTTCATCTTCATACAAAATCTCTAGCTCGAGCTCGGCAGCTTGATCTTGCAGCATTGGATTTTCGTCCATCAGTATGCCCTCCAGCATGTGCCCCAGAATTGGCTCGCATTTTCCTCGGCAGGCGGGGTAAAACTGACCATGTTTTCGGATCTCGCCAACTAGCGATTCGCCCCACCAGAATTCGGCCATGGCAATGGGCTTCAAGTGGTTCAGGAAGGCGTGTTGCAATAATTTTGGTGCCGCACACTCCCCCGCACCCGAAGGCGGCAAGGCTGTGGAGTTGTGCTGAAAGATATCGGCCAGGCTCTTCTGCTGTCCGGACTGGTTGAGGAAAAAATAATGATCGAAAATATGCTGCTGCAAGGCCGACGACTTCCTTTTTCGGGTTTCCTTCAAGTCCTGAATTGCTCCGGCAACGGGCTCTATTTGGGCCTGAATATGCTCTATTCGTTGTTTCCAATGCTTTTTAAGGTCTTTTAACGCATAATGATCGCGTTTGCTTTCCGCTACCAATCGGGTTTCTATTGCATGCAATTCTTCCAGGGCAAACGGAGATTTAAGTGCTTCTCGTTGCTGTTTTCGGCCTAGTTGGTTCGCCTTTGCTTTTTGTTTTTGCGTTTCCAGTTGATGGGCGGCTTCGGCAGTTTCGGTTTGAAGCAGGTCGAGCAATTTGGGCAATTGCGGGTCAAGTTCAAGGGCTTCGATTTGGCGATTCATTGCACTGAGCACATCCTCTTCTTTTCGGTAAAAGCCAGCCTCATCCAAGAGATCAAACACGGGTGGGACAAATCCGGGGTGGTGTGTTTTGCCTCCAATTTTGCCGGAAAATGCGGCCAGATAACCAAGCTCGTTTTGCTGGTTTTGCACCACCAATACTCCAAACATTTTTCCGTACACGAGGCCTTCTTTACCGGCTTCTATTCCAAAATTGTGTTCCCAATCCAATTGATTGCTCAGGTAGTGCTGGAGGTCTTTCGCAGCTAGCAGGCTCAACGGATGCGGGGTATAAAGAAAGGGAAAGGTAAAGCGCTCCGGCAATGGATATTCCTGTAGAGCATCCTTAAACCGGATGAAACATTCCGAAAGATTGACAGTAGCAGGTGGAGCAATGTTGAAATTCAAGCCAGGCGATTTTGGACGGCAAAAGTAGGGGAATATTTCAGGAGAAGACACTATTCGACTACCCTACCCGGCCCGCATAAACTCCTCCCGCATCACCCGCTCCAACATCCCGACCAAAAAATCCGTATCCCGTTTTCCAAATATCATGGGAGGCTTAATTTTCAACACGTTATGATAGGGGCCATCGGTGCTCATCAGAATGCCCAGATCGCGCATTCGGTTGGCTAAGTACGTGGTCTGGGGTTCGGCGGGTTCCAGTGTTATTGGGTCTTTAACCAGTTCAAACCCGAGGAAAAGTCCGGGGCCGCGCACGTCGCCAATAATCGGAAACTGCGCGGCTAGTTCGTGTAATTGTTGGCTCAGGTATTGCCCTGTTTCCAAAGCGTTTCGTTGCAAGCCTTCTTGCCGGATGACGTCTAGCACAGCACTGCCAACCGAGCAGGAAACTGGATTTCCACCAAAAGTATTGAAGTATTCCATGCCATTGGCGAAGGCATCCGCTATGGCTTTTGTTGTGACCACCACGCCTAATGGATGGCCATTGCCGATTGGTTTGCCTACGGTTACAATATCTGGCACCACGCCATGTTCCTCAAAGGCCCAAAAGTACTGCCCGTGGCGGCCACAACCAGTCTGGACCTCATCCGAAATCAGGAGTCCGCCAGCCTGTCGAACAATCGCCGCGGCTTGCGATAAATAGCCGGGCGGAAGCGTTACCTGGCCTCCGCAACTAATCACTGATTCGCAGATGAAGGCCGCTGGGGCACGTCCTTCTTCCTGGATAAGCCTCACCGCATCACGCAGATTTCCAGCGTATTTCGAGGCCGTTTCTGGCGTATTTCCTCGGTACAAACCTCGATAAGCGTCCGGGATCGGCACCACATGTACGTGTTCAGGCCGTCCCTTTCCACCAGGGCCGTCAAATTTGTACGAACTGATATCGACGCAACCTTGTGTATTTCCATGATACCCTACTTCCACCACCAACATGTCCTTCTGATTCGTGTAGTTTTTGGCCAAACGCATTGCCAATTCATTGGCCTCGCTGCCGCTATTGACGATAAAGGCTACCTCCAAACCAGGCGGAAAAGTTTGGAGCAGCGCCTCGGTAAACTGTACAATATTGTCATGAAGATACCGGGTATTGGTGTTTAGCACCGCCATTTGCCGCTGACCGGCACGCACAACTTTCGGGTGTTCATGCCCTACATGGGCAACATTATTGACGGTATCCAGATAGCGCCGACCTGTATCATCGAGGAGATATTGTCTGATGCCACGCAGTATTTTCAGCGGTCTGGAATAGGAAACACTCAGATTTTTGCCCAAATGACGATGCCGGAAATCGATCAATTCGGCGATTGATTTCGACTCCGATGCCGGCGATTTTTGCCCGCTAACGAGCAACCAGGGATCTGGACATAAACTGGCCCAAATGCCCTGTTGTCGCGGGTAGGTTACGCCAGGGAAATCGCCTTCCTGATCAAGCAGGTCAAGAATGACCTGATAATGCAGGTGCGGGGGCCAGTTGCCATTCTCCGGCATTGGCCCGATGGTTCCAATTTGTTGTCCGGCAGCGATGGGAAGGCCTTTTTGAAGCCCTGACAAGGATGTTCTGGCCAAATGGCCGTACAGGGTGTAAAAGGTCAAGGTATCAGACACCGCATGTTCGAGAATCACTGTTGGACCATAATCTCGGTCATTGGCATTGTCTGCAAAGCTGTGAACTTTGCCCGTTATTGGGGCAAAAACCGGATTGCCCGCAGTCATAAATACATCAAAGCCAACATGAACCGTCCGCCATTCAGGGCCATCATTGCCAGCGGCTTCAAAGGCATCCGTGGTGTAAAAAGGCCGTGTTTCCAGGTATCCACCTATCCCCGCCAATTTATCTGCCTCGGCAAGGAACGCCTCTGTTTTGCGGGCAAATAAGCGAGTATCGGCCATGTCCGCATAGTTTCCCAAGTCGAGGCTGCCAACACTTAGGTCCAGCCACATCGCATCATTGCCACTTAAATCTATTTGAACCAGAGGTTTGAAGCGCGTGTAATGCTTGTTCACCCAAAGGTGGAATTCCTGGTTTTGGGGGAAAGGTTCCCAACCACAGGCGTGCCGGATCGTCGCTTGAGCCATGCGCGGATGGATGCTTCGAAGTTTTTCCAATAAATCCCAAGCCGGGGCGTCGCTGATTTGCAGGTAGGTGTTTTCAGGATTTTCAGCGAGATTGATCGCTGAACAAACCACGCTGATCAGGAGTCGGGCGCCGATCATTGGGAACAATACCGCCGCCTCTGATTCGCTAAGTGGGAAAGCGGCATGATACCCTTTGACAATATGCCCGATGGCCGTGAGCGGGTCAGGTTTATGCATCGCGGCATAAGCTGTAGCAATCGCCAGGTCATTGATGGTTTGGCTATAGACGGCGTCCCCAAAATCGATCACACCGGGAATATGGATATGCCTAAAATCGCCTTGAACCAAAACATTGTAATCATTGGCATCGCCATAAATTACTGATTTTCTCAGGCTCGAAACTGCCTGGTTTTTGAACAATTGCAAAAAGTAATGCGCGGTCTCCCGTTTCTTTAAATCACTGATTATTTCCAAATGCGCTTCCGTCCACGCCGCCTGTGCAGGATCCCATTTTAGAAACCTATGGGCAGCGGGGTGATCATAACCCTCCAGCGCGGCACTGAGTTTTCCGCAAAATGCACCCAGTTTTTCCAGCAAATCTGGGGTATGCGGATTCACCTCGGCAAAGCAACGACCCGCTATCCAGGTGAGCAGGCGCAGCATTCGGATAGAACCATCGGGGGCTTGAATATGGATAATTTCTGCTCCATTAACGGCGGTTTGAATGCGTGGCGTTTCCAATCCAGCTGCCGTTAGCCGTTTCATCAGCTCATTTTGAAAAGCGAGGTTTTCGGGCAGTTCGTTAGGATTGGCAATTTTCAGATTGTAGGTAATGCCCGTTGGCGTTGTGACGCGAAAATTATAGTCAATTTCGCCAGGTAACGGGTTCACCGTCACTTGGAGGTTATAGTGCTGTTGGGCGAGGGTTTGTATTTGTTCGGAAGAGAAAATCATGAATGGTTTGCCTTAACTCTTGTTCGGTAATTTTTGATGTTGGTACTTCATAGCTTGTTCAGAAATCTGTGTCAATTGCTGGTTACGCGCCCTTACCCCTGAAGGGCAATGTCGTTGACTTAATTCTACTTTGTCACTTTTAAAATTCATCAAATTTTTTGCCCGCGAATTGTCATGTCGCAGCGAAGCGTAGACATCTACACAACCCAAGCGCTGGTTAGAATCCCTTTGCTAAGGAAATTTCGGTAAACTTGGGTTGTGTAGAATCCCTTTGCTAAGGAAATTTCGGTAAACTTGGGTTGTGTAGATGTCTACGCTTCGCTGCGACATGACAATTCAAGTTTAAGGCTACAAAGTAGTATTAAGGATTTTGAGTTCGGCATCTAACATTCCCGATGAAATATCGGGAATGTTAGATATTGCCACTCAAAATCTTTAATTCTACTTTGTCACTTTTAAAATTCATCAAATTTTTTGCCCGCGAATTGTCATGTCGCAGCGAAGCGTAGACATCTACATAACCCAAGTTTATCGAAATCTCCTTAGCAAAGGTATTCTATACAGCCCTGGGTTGTGTAGTTGTCTACGCTTCGCTGCGACATGACAATTCAAGTTTATCGTGACTAAGTAAAATTAAGTCAACGACATTGCCCTTCCGAGGCAACGGGGCCAACCTAC
>JBBQLD010000200.1:0-8327 GCA_038327555.1 Chitinophagales bacterium | reverse complement strand
GTGACTTTCTTCACCATTACTCCCCAGGGAGGACAATCGTCCCTTGGCTAATACGGAATTAGACATACAGCGCAACTCAACATCGTAAGCCGTCGTACCTCCCTTTTGGCTGGTCACCGGTTTTGCTACCGTAAAGTACCGCTGGTTGGGTGAAGTCATTATCAGCACTTCCTGCCCAAAGCGCAGTGCCGATGCCTCTGTACGTGCTTCGGCGCCATCAAAAATTTCAATTTGCCAGCCTTTAGATGTCCATATTTTGTTGATGTAATGTTCCATAACCTCGCTCTGGCGCACGGGTATGAGATCGACTTGCGGTATCCCGGCCAGCGTCGTGTCTTGGGCCGACACCTCGACTGACCGTATGGTCAGTACGGCAAAAAGCAGTAATAATCGCACGGGCTCGGGTAAACACAGTCGCGATGGAAATACGAATTTTGTTTCATATATAAAATTGTTTGGTGGTGAATAATGGAAATTAACGTGCTACGCGAATAAGGGGTTGGATCGGGATGAAAACACAGTAACCAGACACTGGCCTCAGGCAACACTAAAAAAAAGTCGTAACAGTAAAGGAGATGCTTGGCTATTAGATAGCCACAGGGTCGAAAGCGGCGTTCTTTCCGCTTTGGTTATTGTATATATCAGTGAAAAATGCGAACTTTGGAGGCTCCTGTTGGGTACTTGATACTCGGTACTTGGTACTTGATACTTGGTACTTGATACGGAAGTTTTTTCATGTCAAATGAGCGGCGTTTGATTAAGCAATAATGGCAATTCAAGGAACAATATTAAATGGGGATTTTCAATTCTGCAAGATATTTGTTAGTAAGTGTCAAATTTTAACAAAATCACGAATTGTTTCTGCCCGAAATCCTTGACGTTAGACCGGGAGCAGCCGCATGAAATTTGGCAATAAAAAATTAGTGGATCGCGGCGTAAAGATGGTGATGCAAGCTACAGGCCTGGAATAGGAGGAAGCCAAGTATTTGTTGCTTCGGTTTGGGAGCGTTCGGGGGGCCTTGGGGGCTTATTGAGGGGATGCGGCATTAGCTCTTAAAATCTAACAGAACCCTTTTCACCTCTTCCTGAAACGCCGCTTCGTCATCGTCAATGAATTCAACCTCGACGGGCAGCACGAAGATAGGAATCTCATTTTTCCAGAAAAAATCCTTGTGAATTTCAAGTCTCATAGCATCTTTTTCAGTCGTGAGGATGATTTTATTGCGTCCGAGCATACGCTCAAACCGACGCATCATATCTCGGAGTTCGTCTTCCTTGAAAAAGTGGTGGTCTTCGAATTCCATCGTTTGCGCAGACTTTACAGATAGCGCAAGGTGTTTCAGCAAGTAATCCGTATTGGCTATGGCACTCACAAGCAACACATCAGTGTCTAGATCTAATGGCCGGAGTAGATCAGGGCGCAATAGTTCGTAAGGCTTTCCGTAGCGGTAGCAGGAGAAATACACCCGTTGGCGTGGGAAGGGGTCAATCTCTTGAACTAGTTTTTGACGCTGCGCCGCGGAGAAATCAGGCGGGCATTTGGTTACGATGATTAAATCTGCACGGCGGTAGTTGTAGCGCCCCTCGCGCAATCGGCCCGAAGGCAACAACCAGTCGCGCGTAAATGGGTGGGCGAATTCGGTGAGCAATATGTTGAGTCCAGGAGTAACCGCCAAATGCTGAAAGGCATCATCGAGCAATACCACTTGTGTGTCAGGGTTTCGCTTTACCAGTTCAGGGACGCCCAGTGCGCGGCTTTCGCTGACGCAAATAGGAACTGTGGGGAATTTACGCTTGAATTGCAAAGGCTCGTCGCCCACCATTTCTGCGGTGTCGATCGTTGTTACGGGAAAATACCCCGAGGTGCTGCGCCCGTAGCCTCGGCTCAATACCGCTACCTCAAGAAATTGGTCGAGCCATCGGATCAGGTATTCAATATGAGGCGATTTGCCAGCCCCGCCCACTGACAGGTTGCCCACAGAGATTACTGGAAGGTCAAAACGAACACTTCGCAAGATACCTACCCGGTAAAGCAGATTGCGAAGCCCCACGCCCAGTCCGTAGAGCATGGCCAGGGGGAGAAGCAGGATGCGTATGACGATATCTTCGGACATTTGAATGTTTATTGGAGGTTTTAGGGGATTTGGTTATTTGTTGTGCACAAGCTTGGTATTTGTGGTTTTCTTCAGCTTTAGAAGAAATACAACGCTTTGGCACAACAAATAATCAAATCCCCCAATCAACAAAAAAAGGAAAGCCCCGGAATCTTGCGATCTCCGGGGCTTCTGGTGGTATCTCCCGGAATCGAACCGGGGACACATGGATTTTCAGTCCATTGCTCTACCAGCTGAGCTAAGACACCAACTTGCTGAAAAGCGGACGCAAAGATAAGGCGTCTTTTGTTAAACTAGAAACTCAGGTTTGAATTTTTTTTCAAAAATCATTCGTGTAGCTTTGCACCATGTTTCGGTTGATGCTTTTTTGGCTGTATTTTTTTGGCTTTTGTACCATCGTGCAAGGCCAGAATGCTACAAACCCGTTTGAACTTTTGCACCGCTTGTCGGAGGAAGTACTTGCTGCGGAAGGAATTTCCCTTCCGCCAGCCAATCCTTTTGATGTGATATCGCATCGTACGCCGATTGCAACGGAAATTTTGACCGAAAACAACACGAAGGTATTCAACCCTTTTTCTGTGTTGCCTCGTGGAGGGGGACTTTCTGGAGGGGTGATGGCCGCCTTATTGTTGGCTGCTTTTGCCTTTCTAACTTTTTCAGTGGCATCCAATCGAACAGCGGTTGGTAAGGCCTGGGGTGGGTTCTTGAATGATAATGGATTTTCGGTGGCGCAGCGTGAAGCATCTGGTTTTGTAGGAAACACACCATACTACCTTATATATGGCAACTTTCTATTCAATGCTGGAATCTTTGTATTCTTGGTTACGCGTGTTTTTCAACGGGAGATGTTCAACAACCTTCCCTTTTTGCTCATTTGTTTAGCAGGTGCAGCGGCGGCTTTTCTTTTTAAACATTTGATGCTTACCATTATAGGCGTACTTTTTTCGCTGGAAAACGAAGTTAGAAAGTACAATTTTCTGATTGTTATTTTTAACTGTGTGCTGGGGCTTTTTCTCGTGCCATTCAATCTTTTTATTGCATTTTCGGCAAAATCGGGTAGCCAACAGTTGTTATTAGTCTCTTGGATGTTGGGTTTGGTGGCGATTTTTTACGCTTATCGCAGCCTGAGGGCAAGTGCGATTGGCGCTAAATTTTTAACCCAAAGCCCATTTCACTTTTTGTTGTACTTTTGCACCGTCGAAATTGCCCCGGTATTGCTTCTGGTAAAACTCGCGCTGATGCAGACCAACTAAAAGTTGCTATTTTTTTCAAGCTTTTAGGTAAAAGTCTACATTAAGACCGTGCATTTCAACAGCGTAAACTGTTTAAACTCAAACAAATTTCACACAAAACGCACTCCCGAATGTCTGCAACTGCTAGTGCTGCACTTGTTCAGGAATCCTCCCCAAACAAAGTCCAGAACATCCTTGTTTCTCAAGGCCAACCCGCCGTGCGAACCGCTTACGACGAAATCGAAAAGCGTTTTGGGGTGCATATTGACTTTGTGCCCTTTGTGGCGGTGGAGGGCCTCACAGAAAAGGAGTATCGCAAAAACCGCGTGTACCCCAACGATTACACTGCAATTCTTTTCACCAGTAAAAATGCCGTAGATCACTTCTTCCGCCTTTGTGCCGAAATGCGCATCAAAATGTCGGACGAAACGAAGTACTTCTGTGCCACAGAAGCGATTGCCAACTACCTTCAGAAGTTTATTAATTTTCGAAAAAGGAAGGTTTTTAACGGCACAAAGTCAGTCCTGGATCTCAAATCTTACATCCTTCGCAACAAAGAGGAAAAGTACTATCTCCCTTGCGGAGATCAGGGGAATCCTGAGGTGACTCGATTCTTTAAAGAATTAAAGATTACAGTCCAAGAGGCAGTGATGTATCGCACCGTGAATAATGACCTTGCCAGTTTGAAGGACATCAAGTACGACATCATTGCATTCTTTTCGGCCAACGAGATCAAGTCCATGTTCGAGCAGTTTCCTGAATTCAAACAGGAAGACCGGCGAATCTGTGTCTTTGGCACCGCAGCCTTGAAAGCGGTAACCGATCGGGGTATGAAGGTGAACATCCAGGCCGGAACGCCCGAAGCACCATCTATTGCGGTGGCTTTGGAAACTTATTTGAAGGTGGCGAATAAGAACTGAGGTTCAGTATTTGTCGGATATAAAAAGAGCGGCCGATTCCATGTTTTTGGAATCGGCCGCTTTGTTTTATGCTGGGTCTGGTGTGCCTAAGGAACGCGGTTGGAATAAAGGTACAATTTTGGGGTGTCGATTTTATCTCTGTCAAGACGCGAGGAGGGCGTTTAGTGGGACTAAAAAATCGACGAGCAATCCCGAGTCCTCGGGAACAAAATAAGGCCGCCAAAATTGTACCTTTATTCCAACCGCGTTCCTAAGCATTGCAAGGCGCCTTCCTTTCACTTTTCGTCGCCAAATGCTTTGTCATCCAATCGTCCCTTGTCCTCCTGAGCGTAGCGAAGGATCCGGGGTGTTATTCCGCATCATAAACACTTTTTTGCCTCGCCAGGTCTTCCTCAGCTTCCATGTTCAAGTTAACAGACCCAGCGCCGCGCTTAAGGTTTTATCCAGATCGATGCGTTGAATACCATGCGAGGCCAAATGCTTTGTCATCCAATCGTCCCTTGTCCTCCTGAGCGTAGCGAAGGATCCGGGGTGTTATTCAGCATCATAAACACTTTTTTGTCTCGCCAGGTCTTCCTCAACTTCCATGTGCAAGATATCAAGCCCAGCACCGGGCTTGAGGTTTTATCCAGATCAATGGGTTGAATACCATGCGCCGCCAAATGCTTTGTCATCCAATCGTCCCTTGTCCTCCTGAGCGTAGCGAAGGATGCGGGGTGTTACCTCGCATCATAAGTGCTTTATTATCGGCCTTCGGCCTCGGGTCCTTCGCTGCGCTCAGGAGGACAAGGGACGGTCGAGTGTAATGCGTTGCGAATAACTCAATACATGGCCCAGAAATTAGGTGTAGAAATAGCGAGGATGGGGAACACGGTCGCATTGCCTATTTTAACGCCCTGCGGAACAGCATTCAAAAGATATCAGTGCTGAAAACCACAAAGGCCGATTCCGCAACTGCGGAATCGGCCTTTTGATGTGAAAGTAAAGACGGACATAAACGATCCTCAATACTCGTCCTCGTTGAAAAAGAAGTCGTCGTGGCGCGGATAATCCGGCCAAATATCTTCGATACTTTCATACAGCTCGCCATCGTCTTCCAGTTCTTCCAGATTTTCGATGACTTCGGGAGGTGAACCCGAGCGTATGGCGTAGTCAATTAGCTCGTCTTTGGAGGCTGGCCACGGAGCCTCTTCTAAATAGGAGGCCAGTTCGAGTGTCCAATACATATTCTTACTCTTTTAGAAAGGTTTAGGAAGTTTAGTTCAAAGGATAAGCATGGCATCGCCGTAGCTGAAAAAGCGGTACTTTTCTTTTACAGCCTGGTGATAAGCTTCCATCACAAGGTCGAAACCACCAAAGGCTGCTATCATGATCAGCAGACTAGATTTTGGAAGATGGAAATTAGTAATCATACAATTGGCAATGCTAAATTCGTAAGGTGGATAAATAAATTTATTAGTCCAGCCTTCCACTTGTTTTAGCATACGCTCAGCACTCACAGAGGTCTCGATTGAACGCATTGTGGTAGTACCCACAGCACATACTTTCTTATTCGCCATAAGGCTCTTATTCACCGTATCTGCAGCGGCTTGAGGTATTTTAAAATATTCCGCCTCCATTTTGTGCTTAGAGAGATCTTCTACATCAATGGTGCGGAAAGTACCCAGCCCAATATGCAGGGTGAGTTCGGCAAAGTTTATCCCTTTTAATTCGAGGCGTTTCATCAGTTCGCGGCTGAAGTGAAGGCCTGCTGTTGGAGCAGCTACAGCACCCATTTCTTTTGCGTAGATGGTTTGGTAACGCTCCCGGTCTATGGCTTCAGGCTCTCTATCAATATACTTGGGCAATGGCGTATTGCCGAGCTTTACGAGTTCGTTGACAAAATCTTCATCCGTGCCATCGAACAAGAAACGAATCGTACGTCCGCGAGAAGTCGTGTTGTCCACAACCTCGGCGATTAACGCATCGTTACCATGCTCATCTTCGAAATAGAGCTTGTTGCCTACACGGATTTTGCGTGCGGGATCCACCAGTACATCCCAAAGGCGAGCATCGTGATTGAGTTCACGGAGCAAGAAAACTTCGATTTTAGCTCCAGTTTTTTCTTTTTGACCAAAAAGCCTTGCCGGAAAAACTTTAGTGTTGTTGAAGATGATAGTATCCCCTTCGCCGAAGTAACCGAGTAAGTCTTTAAAGATCTTGTGCTCGATTTTTCCTGTTTTACGGTGCAAAACCATAAGGCGGCTTTGGTCGCGCTCTTCAGTAGGATACTGGGCCACCAATTCGGGTGGAAGGTCAAAGTTGAACTGAGATAGTTTGGTACGCATAGTTTATTTGTCAGGCTAATTGGAGCGATTTCATTTTTCTAAAGCACCCTTTACCAACGCGATGGACATTGTTTTAATTTTGAAAAAGTTGATTTTTTCAGAAAAAGAAAAGGCTTTTTTAGAGAAATCTAAGGTTTGTCTAAACATTCTCCAGCCCAAAACGGCTGCAAAAGTAAAATTTCCAGACAAACAACAGCACTTTGAAAAGAATTTCCGCGTAAAGCAGGAAAAATAGGGCGTACGGAACCACCAAAAGGGGCAATTCCGTACGCCTGAACTTACTTAGGCAACTGAAATGCCTTTTTCAGATTTTTTACGCTCGAAATCTTTGAGGTAGACTTTACGCAAGCGAATGCTTTTTGGTGTCAGCTCTACATATTCGTCTTCTTGAATATATTCGAGGGCTTCTTCAAGAGTAAAGTGGCGTGCTGGTGTGATGGACGTTTTGTCGTCGGCACCCGAGGCACGGTGGTTGGTCAGTTTTTTGGCCTTCGTTACGTTGATGACCAGATCCATTGGGCGGTTATTTTCGCCGATGACCTGGCCTTCGTACACCTCTTCACCTGGTTCGATGAAAAAAGTGCCGCGATCTTGCAGATTGTCAAGGGAGTAAGCAAATGCATTGCCGTTCTCCATAGAAATCAGCGAACCATTTTGACGGCCGCCGATGTCGCCGCGCCAAGGCTCGTAGCCCTTGAATCGGTGCGTCATAATTGCCTCACCTTGTGTGGCGGTAAGAATATTGGAGCGCAGACCGATGATGCCGCGTGCAGGAATCTCAAAGCGCAATAGGAAACGGTCTCCTTTAGGTTCCATGCTATTCATTACACCCTTGCGGCGTGTTACAAATTCGATACACTTGCCACTGGTTGATTCCGGTACGTCAATGGTGAGTTCTTCAATGGGCTCGCATTTTTGACCGTTGATCAATTTGACAATAACACGTGGCTGGCCAATTTGAAGTTCATAGCCTTCGCGACGCATGGTCTCGATCAGGATAGAAAGGTGCAGAACGCCCCGTCCGAACACCATAAAGGAGTCAGCAGAGTTGGTTTCCTCCATGCGCATCGCCAGGTTTTTCTCGAGTTCTTTTTCCAGGCGTTCGCGGACGTGACGGCTGGTTACAAACTTACCTTCCTGTCCGAAAAAAGGTGAATCGTTGATCGTGAAGAGCATCGACATCGTCGGCTCGTCGATAGAGATCGGTGCGAGTGCCTCTGGATTGTCATAATCTCCGATGGTATCGCCAATCTCAAAGCCGTCTACACCTACCACAGCACAGATATCTCCTGCATCTACTTCTTTCACTTCTTTTTTGCCCAGGCCATCAAACACAAACAATTGTTTGACGCGGTGCTTAAGCATCCGGCCATCTTTTTTGCACAGCGTGACGGGTTGGTTTGCCACAAGTTTGCCGCGCAAAAGCCGACCTACTGCAATCCGTCCAATGAAGGTTGAAAAGTCCAAAGAAGTCACCAACATCTGGGTGTTTCCTTCAGCAATTTTTGGCTCAGGAATATATTTTACAATGTCTTCGAGCAGGACAGTGATGTCAGTTGCCGGGTTTTTCCAGTCGTGCGCCATCCAGCTGTTTTTGGCGGAACCAAATACAACAGGGAAATCTAACTGCTCTTCTGTGGCTTCCAGGGAAAACATAAGGTCGAATACCTGCTCGTGCGCCCAATCCGGGTTACAGTTTGGCTTGTCTACCTTATTAATGACTACGATCGGTTT
>JBBQLD010000199.1:0-8335 GCA_038327555.1 Chitinophagales bacterium | reverse complement strand
CGGTTGGCAAAGTTGTTGGCAAAAACAGCGGCAACATGGAGCTGCGCGCGTTGTTCGTCGGTGACGCGATAGACCAGATTACCAATGGTTTTTGCAATTTTTTTCAAGAACAAAACATCTTCGTTCGATTGAGCATCCACGCAAAACGGGATTTTTGACCAAACGGGCGTATGTTCCAAAGAGAAAGATTGCAAAGGGTAAAAAACGCCATATCGCTCAAAATAAGGGGCCAGCAATGCCCCGGCAGTCCCACCAGAAGTGTGGGTCACCAGCGAATTTTGAACAAATGGAGCAAATGCTGCAGCCACCTCTTCAATAGCATCATCGCGAACAGCAAGGATAATCCAATCGGCATCTGGAAGCAATTCGGCAGGTGAATCTGCCCAAGGTGTGTGTAGACTTTCTCCCAGTGCTTCAGCATGTTCTGCAGTGCGACTGATGATCTGCACCACGGGCAAACCCTTGCTTTTTAGCCGTTTACTCAAGTGCCAGGCAATACGACCAGCACCGACAATTATGATTTTCATGTTGTACGATCAACGATTTTGTAGGAACAATGAACGGTGCGAAAGTAGAGCGAGCAAATTCAAAAGTCAAAAGGATTAATTTTGAGGAAAGTAAGAACGCGAAGCCAATTTTTGAATATATTTGTCCCCTAAGTGGTGTAGTTTACTATTTTTCACCAAAAGACGGTTGGCTCTTATTGCCAATGCCTAATTTAAATGCAGCATATTCTTTCTAAGGCTCACCCCAAAACAAGCTGGGCTATGTATCTGTTGAGGTAAAAACAATGAAACAAAAAAACGACTTTTCCCTGGCCGAAGCCATGCAAGCGATGATTAAAGAATATCGCCTGGGTCCGCAACTCAATGAGATGCGGGTAAAAACCCTGTGGGCTGAGCTCATGGGTAAAACCATCAACACCTATACCTCGCAGATCACCGTGCGCAAAGGCGTGCTTTATGTCAGTATTCTTTCCGCACCCTTAAAACACGAACTTTCGTACGGCAAGGACAAGATTCGGGATTTGCTGAATGCTGAACTTGGGGAAGAATATATCAAGGAGGTCGTAATTCGATGACTATGCTCCAGCCCACTGTTTCTCTCTTCTGGTTTCGCCGCGATCTGCGCCTGGAAGACAATGCCGGACTTTATCATGCTTTACGCGGCCAAAATCCTGTCCTACCCCTCTTCATTTTCGACCGGGAAATCCTGGACGATCTTTCCAATAAAAAAGATGCTCGCGTGGAATTTATCCACCAGGCCGTGTCTGATTTGAAAAAACAGCTGGAAGAAATGGGGAGCACTTTGCTTGTTCGCTACGGCAAGCCGCTGGAAATTTGGCCGCAACTCCTGCAAGAATTTGACATCGCCACTGTCTTCACCAACCATGATTTTGAACCTTATGCCCTTGACCGCGATAATGAAGTCCGTCAATTGCTGAAGGATAAAGGCATTTCCTTCCAAACCTTTAAAGATCATGTCATTTTTGAAAAAGACGAGGTGCTTAAAGCCGATGGTACGCCCTACACGGTATTTACGCCCTATAGTAGACGTTGGCTCGAAAAACTGCAAACCCAATGGCGCACGATATCGGGC
Organism: Chitinophagales bacterium; assembly: GCA_038327555.1. Taxonomy (GTDB): domain Bacteria; phylum Bacteroidota; class Bacteroidia; order Chitinophagales; family Saprospiraceae; genus M3007. The sequence continues at coordinate 6,736 of JBBQLD010000199.1, read as the reverse complement.
GATGATGGCGAACCTCAGCGCGTTTCGTATTTTCTAACTTCCTATCCAACTGAAAAATACTGGCCCAAGTTCTTGAAAATCAAGGACAATGTAATTTTTTCAACGCTTCAAAATTCGTCAAATCTATCACTTTCTGACCTCGGATTCGAACCATCGGGCATCGAAATTCCACCCACTAGTGTTGCCCGAAGTCTAATTCGCAACTACGACAAAACCCGCGATATCCCCAGCCTGCCTGGCACCTCGCGGCTCGGCATTCATTTTCGATTCGGCACGATCAGCATTCGGGAGAAGGCCCGAAATGCACAGCGGCTCAATACCACGTATTTGAATGAATTGATTTGGCGGGATTTTTACAGCCAGATTTTAGGCAATTTTCCGCACGTAGTCGGCAATCCATTCCGTCGGCAATATGATCGGATAGCATGGCGGGATGCACCTGAAGATTTTGAGCAATGGAAAAAAGGCCTCACGGGCTACCCGATTGTGGATGCCGGGATGCGCGAACTAAACGCGACCGGCTTTATGCACAATAGGGTTCGAATGATCGTCGCCAGCTTTTTTTCCAAACATTTGTTACTCGATTGGCGACTAGGGGAGGCTTATTTTGCCGAAAAACTGTTGGATTTTGATCTCGCCAGCAATTCTGGTGGTTGGCAATGGGCAGTAGGTTGTGGTACAGATGCAGCGCCTTATTTCCGCATTTTTAATCCATCTGAACAGACCAAAAAATTTGATTCCGAACATAAATATATTCGAAAATGGGTGCCTGAGTTTGGAACGCCAAGCTATCCTAAGCCAATGGTGGAACACACTTTTGCGCGGGAGAGATGCCTGGCTACTTATAAAAGCGGGTTAGCGGAGTAGATTATTTGCTATACGTCCCTTAGTCCTCCAATATCCAACCCCGCAGATAATCCTCAAAATTAAGCCCGTGAAAAGCTTCCAATTGCTTCCAGGTGCGCTGCCGCAGATAGTCCAGGCTGGGTGAATTAAGTGCAGGATGTCCCTTGACCAACACAGGCTGCATCAGATTTTGAAAGCGAGACATTTGAATTTCAGCGGCTTTTCCAGACTTTTCATTCAAAAATTGAATGTGTGTATGACTTACACTTGCTTTTGCATCCTGAGACGCAGTTAGCCAAACATCCCCTAGCGGATGCTCGCCTTTAAACAGACGGCGGATTTGAAGGAGTGGCTGGCCAGAAGCGTGTTCAATTTTGGTTAGACCAATCCACGCGTCAGCCGACTCTACGTCTTCAGACGAGCCTCCTCCAATATATTTAGCCCTCTTTTTCCAACCGTTTTGATTAAACGGATAATTGCTTGGCAGAGGCGTTTCTTCCTCTGCGTGGAGGCCTTTCTCCCATTGTTCAAGGGCCGTAATAGTGGCCCAATAGGTTGATTCCCAAATTAATAGGTGTATTGCAGATTCCAGTAACAGCACCTGCAATTCTGGCGCTTGAATGGTAAGTACGGGCTCCCCAGGCAAGAGCAAAGTGCCTTCTGGAGCGGCATTCACCTGAGCACGAAGTCGAATGCGCTGGAGGTGGTTAAGAAAACTTTCTTGAAAAACCGATCGCCCTTTTGCGTCCGTCACCTGCCCTAATCGCTGGATTATATTCGGAGCGAATTTGAATCGGCGCACATGCTCGGCCAAAAGCCCAGCACCACAAGCGATGTAAAATGGCTTGCCTGGCGGACAGACCAAATGTGCTGAAGTTGATTTATTATACGATCCATCAAGCCACGATTTCTGCGCCGAAAAAAGGGGTTTGAGGTCTAAAAGCCAATCGAAATTTGTCATTTTTAATGCTGGTCATTTGTCGTCATTTATCGTCATTGGGTCATTTATCGTCATTTATCGTCATTGGGTCATTTATCGTCATTAGTTCATTTATCGTCATTAGGTCATTGGCAGCCTATGAAGCATTCTTCAATTCCCAATGACCTAATGACGATAAATGACGATAAATGACGAATAACGACCCAATAATGTCTACTTCGCCAAAAAGGCAAAGAAGTTATAGTGGACAGCAAAGTAAATCATTTCGCCCTGAAGGTCGGTATTGTCTTTGCCAAAATTCAGTCCATTCCAGCCGAATTTTAAGCGAACGCCGTGATAGGAGCCTTTGGGGGTATTCCAATCTCGGTAGTTTTTGGTGAATAATTTAATGTCGGCAGTCAAGGCAGCTGCGAGATGGAATTCGGTGAAATTAAATTTGCTGTAGTACTCCGGGAGCGGGTCTTCATCCTCCCCAGGGGTAGGCGGCTTCAATAACCCGAGCCCTCCTCCAATGCTTGGAAAGATGCGCAGTTTCGATGTGTTTACAATATCATAGCCAAGATGTAGCCCAAAAGTGAAAAAACTGGTTGGGTCATTTTCTGGCCACACTTCATTCCCGACAAATAAATCACGAGAGAGTTGTGGCCCTCCCAAAGCGCAGTCGAACAGAAAATTCCAACGCTTAGTCCAGAAATAGAGATCCAAGTTAAACGTGTAGGGTGTGCCCAGACTTCGCTCAATTTCTCCCCTCCAGTTGCCAATCAAAAGTCCGCCGGAGATTCCAAAAGCCTTGTTTGATGCTTTTAAAATAGTAGGTTTAATACTGCGCACAAAGCTCAAAAATTGCGATGATGGATAGTGATTTTCAAAGGATTGCAAACGTTCGGCCCATTCTTCTTCCTTAGAATTTAACCTCAGCAGATATTCAAGCAACAGGGAAGTAAATGCCTTTTCCTCTTGATTTAAAAAAGCACCTTGAATACTGGTAAAAATATCAAATCGCTTTTCGTTGAGGGTCACATCCACCCATTCGAATAAGCTGTCTTTTTTGGGCTGAACCTTCCTGGCTTGAAGTGCGCGTTGGTTTTCGTCAAAACGACTTACTTCTTCAAGCAGGGTACCGTAAGATTGGGTCCAGAAGTGTAGCATCCAACGCTCGTCCCAGATCAGTCCAGCGTAATTTTCGTCTTCCAGCCTAGACAGTGAGTCCATCCAAAGTCCTGCACCAGCTGGATCGTCCACCAAAAATGAGGCTAGCAGTTCGCGCCTCGAAATTTCTATTTTTTCAGGTTTTGAAATAGGCCTTGGCTCCGGTAAACTATCCGTTTGGGCCATCGAAAGTGCCGATAAAAACACAAAAATGAGTGTGATAGAAGTCTTATTCATATTTATTAATTGGTTTTTGCAACAACGCTACTTAATTTCTCCTTCAAAAACGCGTACAGCTGGCCCGGAAAGCCAGATGTTGGAAAATGTGCCATCCCCATTGGCATGAAAGCGAACTGCGAGATTCCCGCCCTTGGCTTGCACTGCAATTTCAATATCTCCAACTTGGCCTCCACCATGTATAAAAGAGGCAATGGCTGCAGCAGTTACCCCGGTACCACAAGCTAAAGTTTCACCTTCTACACCGCGCTCATAAGTACGAATTGATAAGTTAGTGGGAAGTGCAGCGCCTGGTTTTAAATTTTGAATTTTACTGGTGTCTTGTTTTTCCGTCTCAGCGACAAAATTGACATTTATCCCATCTTTTTTCCAAGGCTCAGCATAGCGTATGGCCCTTCCTTCAACGACCATATCCAAGTTTTCTAAAGCGGCTACGAAACGGACGTAATGCGGCGATCCGGTATTTAAAATGTAGGCATCTTCTTGTTTTTCAACGCTTTGTACATCGCTCATTTGGAGCTCAACCCAGGTTTCATCTGCTCCTTTTGGGGTGATTTCTGCTTTGTGCTCCCCATCAATGGCCATAAAATGACATTGCCCAGACACAATGTCCAAATGCTGAGCAAAGGCAGCTATACATCTACCCCCATTTCCGCACATGGTACTTTCCCGCCCGTCGGAATTAAAGTAGACCATTTGAAAATCAAAACCCGCAAGGCGTTGCAAAAGAATAAGCCCATCAGCGCCTATACCGAATCTGCGGTCGCACAAATGCTCAATTTCTAGCGTATCAACTCGACTAAGCCAGTGGTTTTCACGCTGATCTAGCAGGATAAAGTCGTTGCCAGCACCTTGGTATTTCCAAAATTTCATGGTGCAAATTTAGGTGAGATGAAATTCATTTCGCCTGTGTAGCGCGAAATTCATTTCGCAACCCAATGGCGAAATTCATTTCGCCTGTGTAGCGCGAAATTCATTTCGCAATCCAATGGCGAAATTCATTTCGCTTGTGTAGCGCGAAATTCATTTTGCAACCCAATGGCGAAATTCATTTCGCTTGTCTACGGCGAAACTCATTTCCAATCGAAGCAGTGACTATTTTTTGACAGGATTTACAGGATTTTCACCCCCTATTGCATCCTGTTCATCCTGTAAATCCTGTCAAAAAACATTTTACACTTTGTCTTTAGCCAGCTTCTGCGCGTACCCTATCTTTTTAAAACCCAGGAAGGCGTCAACCTTAGGGTTTTTATATTGTCTATTCAAACAAATAACCTGAGGATTCGTTTTTCGTCTTAAATTGCTTGAAACAATGAGAAAATATCTTTTGCTTTCGCTGGTCTGTGTAGGAAGCTCTTTGCTTTCTGTATTGATTTACAGCCAATTGGGTCCTCCAAACCGGGTAGTTTGGGCTGGAGAAGAAGGGGAAACACGGCTTACAGGACTGGTAGACAAACTTTTAGACAGCCGTTCAAACAGCACCTTCCGTTCGTCTTCTCCCACTGATTTTATCGAAGCTGCAGAGTTGGCGACTCCTGCGGTTGTAAATATTCGCGCGTTGATCCAAACAGGTGGGAATATTTGGGGCGGCGGCGCACTTACAGGATCCTCTGGTTCAGGTGTAGTTGTATCGCCTGACGGGTATATAGTGACCAACCACCACGTAGTGGAAAAAAGCAACGATATAAAGGTTACACTTGCGGACAAACGTACCTATTAAGACAAATTAATTGGTTCCGATCCATCTACAGATGTTGCGGTCTTGAAAATTGAAGAAGAAGAATTACCCTTTTTAATTTTTGGTAATAGTGATTCTGTACGCGTAGGAGAGTGGGTGTTGGCGGTTGGCAACCCGTTCAACTTGGAAAGTACGGTAACCGCTGGTATCGTTAGTGCTAAAGGGCGAAACATCAACATCCTTTCAGGCGCAGCGAGTATCGAGTCTTTCATCCAGACCGATGCTGCGGTGAATCCGGGAAATTCTGGCGGGGCACTGGTAAATACAGCAGGCGAATTGATTGGTGTAAACACTGCAATTATCACGGAGTCAGGGAGTTATGAAGGATACTCGTTTGCAGTTCCTTCTAATTTAGTCAAAAAAGTAGTCAGTGATTTACGGGAATTCGGCAAGGTTCAACGGGCCTATCTCGGCGTGGGTATTCAAGATTTGGACAGTGAAACCGCACGCGATCTCGGCCTTCCGAACGCAGAAGGTGTCCTCATTAATCGTGTAGCTTCTGAAGGCGCAGCATCCGATGCAGGTCTGCAAGCAGGGGATGTCGTTATTGGAATAAACAGTACCTATGTTCGTAGCACCTCAGAATTGCAGGAATTTGTGGGCCGATTTCGTCCCGGACAGACCGTGCAGGTAGATTATTGGCGCAACAATAAAAAACTGCGTTCGCGCATCACGCTTAAAGACGTGAATAACTCGACCAAAATCGCAAGTGCCCAAGGCAACGAACTTGAGTCTGAGATAGGTCTTGCGCTGCGCGATCTCAGCCGGGAAGAACAACGCAAATTACGCTTACAAGGGGCAATAGTCAGTAGTGTGATGCGGGGAAGCTTGGTCGCTCAAACCAATATGCAGCCTGGATTTATCATCACCAGTGTCAATGGCAAAAGGATAAACAATGTAAGTGAAGCGGTGGAAGCGATGCAAAGTGCCATCAATAATCTGGCACTGGATGGTTATTACGAAGGAGAATCTGATTTGTATTCTTACCGGTTTAAGAAGAAGGAATAGGGTGGAAGGGCTTTTACTACCACAGCAGCTCGTCTTTCAAATACCGCTGAACATAATCTTCTATACCTTCTTCCAGGCCAATAAACGGCTCGTTGTAGCCTGCTGCACGCAGTTTACCCATTTCGGCCTGGGTGTAATATTGGTAGGTGTCTCGAATGTCGACTGGCGTGTCAATAAAAGAAATATCAGGCTCAAGATCCAGTGCGCGGAAAGTGCCAACCGCTAAATCGAGGAATGGCCTTGCTTGACCTGTTCCTAGATTATAGATACCGTTGGCTGGCTTATTTTCAAAAAAATAGAGGAGTACATCTACGAGGTCTTTCACGTAAATAAAGTCCCGACTTTGCATACCATCTTGATAGTCAGGGCGGTGTGAGCGAAAAAGTTTCATAGCTCCGGTGGCTTTTATCTGCCGAGTGGTGTGCATAATTACCGAAGCCATGCGCCCTTTGTGATACTCATTTGGACCGTAAACATTAAAAAATTTGAAGCCCGCCCATTGGGTAGGCGCTTGACTAGATTGTTGATGCTTGATTTGTTCCAATACCCACACATCAAAATCCTGCTTGCTTTGGCCGTAAGGATTGAGTGGGTGAAGTTGGGGGATCGTGGCGTGGTCGTCAGCATAACCGATTTCGCCTAGACCATAGGTTGCTGCGCTGCTGGCATACAACAGCGGAAGGTCAAACCCGGCGCAAAGCATCCAAAGCGCGCGGGAGTATTCCAGATTTAATTCGTTAAAAATTTCGACACTTTGTTCCGTGGTGTCGGTGCGCGCACCAAGATGTATTACGGCATCCACGTCGCTGTGATTGCGT
>JBBQLD010000198.1:0-8359 GCA_038327555.1 Chitinophagales bacterium | reverse complement strand
TAGCTGCCGACGCCAATTGTAGCAGCCTTTTGGGTAGCTATTCGGCTGTTTCAGTCAGCGACAATTGCACAGCCAATCCAACTGTTACCCAAAGCCCGGCGCCCAGCACGGTTTTGAGCGGCCACAATGATGTAGAAACCGTGACTTTAACCGCAGATGATGGCAATGGGAATACACAGTTCTGCATCTTTACCGTCACTTTGAAAGATATCACAAAGCCAAGCATCACTTGTCCGGCCAACACTACCCTATCCGCTGACGCCAACTGTAGCAGCCTTTTGGGCACCTATTCCGCGGCTTCGACCAGTGACAACTGTACGGCCAATCCTCTGGTTACCCAAAGTCCGGCAGCTTCGACTGTTTTGAGTGGCCACAACGATGTAGAAACCGTGACCCTTACTGCTGATGACGGCAATGGGAATACGCAGTTCTGCACCTTTACCGTGACCTTGAAGGATGTAACGCCCCCCTTGGTAGTTTGCAAACCTTTTAGTGCAGCGCTCAATGCAGCAGGTACTGTGAGCATCACCACCGCAGATGTTTTCCAAAGTGGAACTGACAACTGTGGCACGGTCAATCAGGTTTCTGTTGCTCCAAATGCCTTCACTTGCGCCAACTTGGGTCCAAACACCGTAATACTCACCGTGAATGATGGTAATGGAAATACCTCAACTTGCAGTGCTGTCGTAACGGTCGTCGATCTTATCCCGCCAACTATGATGTGCAAAAATGCCAGTGTTAACCTCAATTCTGCTGGACAGGCAAGCATTACAACGGCAGATATTAACAATGGAAGTACCGATAATTGTACCCTTTCTACCCTCTCCGTTTCGCCGAATAGTTTCAATTGTGCCAATCTGGGGGTCAATACTGTTACCCTGACTGGCACCGACCAAAGCGGCAATACAAGCACTTGTCAGGGTACAGTGACCGTAATTGACAATATTCTGCCGACCATGCTGTGCAAAAATGCCACCATAGACCTCAACAGTTCGGGACAGGTAACCCTCCTCGTGGCTGATGTCAATAATGGAAGTTTCGACAATTGCAGCATTACTACCTTTAGCTTGAGTCAAACAAATTTTACCTGTGCTAATATAGGCAGCAACCTAGTCACTTTGACCGGAACGGATCAATCCGGAAATTCAGCTTCCTGTACCGCTACGGTTACCGTCAGAGACCTCATTGCGCCGGTAGCAAAATGTAAAAACGTTACGGCAAATCTGGGCCCCAATGGAACGGTCACCGTGCTGCCTGCCGCGGTAAACAATGTCAGTACCGACAACTGTAGTTTTACCCTGGCCCTCGCACCAAATACGTTCAACTGTACTAATCTGGGGCCCAATACGGTCACCTTGACGGCAACTGACAACAGTGGCAACACAAATACATGTACCGCCCGTGTAACAGTAAGGGATGTGACGCCACCGACCGTACTGTGTAACAATCTGACCATATTTCTTAGTGACCAAGGCAAAGCAAGCATCACAATTAATCAGGTAAATAACGGCAGTACCGACAACTGTAGCATCAGCAGTCTAAGCCTGGATAGAAACCAATTCAACTGTGGTGATATCTCAGGCGTACAAAATGTGTTCCTGACCGCTACTGACGCATCAGGCAACACTTCCCTCTGCACTGCAAAAATCACGGTAAAAGACAACCTTGCTCCAACCCCTGTCTGCCAAAATACCACAGTGGCACTTGGGCCAAATGGAACAGTGACCGTCATACCCGCAAACTTGGCAGCCAATAGTTTTGACAACTGCTCTGTCACCTCTTTTGCTCCTGTAGCCAAAGTATACACGGCAGCCAATCTCGGGGCAAACAATCTGGTCATCACAGTAGGCGATTTTTCAGGCAACACAGCTACCTGCACTTCAGTGGTCACTGTTTTGCCGAATGGCCCGTCAGAAAAGCCTGGGGAAAATCCATTTAAAGTTGGGCTTTATCCAAACCCAACCAATGGATTTATTGCTCTGGAGTTTGAATTGCCAGCGGTGCAAGATTTTGAACTGGTCGTTTATAACCTCGCTGGCAAACAAGTCTTACTGCAAAAGGGCATTGGCATCGAAGGAACAAACAGTGTTTCTTTCCAAATGAACGAGCTGAAACCAGGGATTTACTTTCTGGAGGTAAGTTCGGAGCAATTGAAAGCGCGTAAACGTGTCGTTTTACAGAAATAATCGGTCGGTAAAAGACAGCAAAGCAATCGTACAGAGCCGCCTCGAATTTTCGGGGCGGCTTTTTTTGATATATCCTGGTATTACATCACTTGTTGCTGCGGAACACCAGGGTGCTCGTTTATTTACTATCCGTTTTATCGTTTAGAGCCTTGCCTGTTTTACATTTGCTCAAAAAACAGGCTATGCAAACCGCCCTCGTCCTAACAAACGGATTACTCAACACCTCCGATGCAAAAACTGCTCACGGGTTAATTCGAGGTACCGGGCGTTACAAAATTGTAGGAGTCATTGATCCACCAACAGCTGGTCGGGACGCTGGTGAAGTATTGGATAGCAAAACCCGGAATATCCCGATTTTTAATACTTTGGACAATGCCCTTGACATACTTGGGCAAGTCGACTGCCTGGTTATCGGAGTAGCTACTGTGGGTGGAATTTTACCGCCCGATATGTTTTTAATCCTTAAACAAGCCATTAAAAAAGGCCTTTCGATCGTAAACGGATTGCACGATTATTTGAGTGAAAATCCTGAACTTTTGGCCCTGGCATCCAAACATAAGGTGACCCTGATTGATGTGCGCCGACCCAAATCTCGCAAGGATTTACATTTTTGGACTGGAGCCATTTTTGAGGTCAAGGTGCCAATCATCGCGGTCATGGGCATGGATTGTGCCATGGGCAAACGCACTACCGCAAGGTTGATTACAGAAGCCTGCGCTACAGAAAACCTTCAGGCGCAAATGATTTATACCGGGCAAACCGGCTGGTTGCAAGGGGGGAAATACGGGTTTATTTTCGACTCTACCTTGAACGATTTTGTTTCTGGCGAACTGGAACACGCTATTGTATCCTGTTGGAAAGAAACCACACCCGACCTGATTTTGCTAGAAGGGCAATCGGCACTGCGCAATCCAAGCGGTCCGTGCGGGCTGGAATTGTTGATTTCTGGACAGGCAAAATACGTGGTACTGGTGCATGCGCCGAAACGAACCTACTACGACATGGATCCGCATTGGGGCAAGATTCCTCCGGTGGAAACCGAGATTGAAATTATTGAAAAATTCGGCTCAAAAGTGATCGCACTCGCCCTGAATACGGAAGACTGCAGCGATGCAGAAGCCTTTGATTATCAAGTTTTTTACGAGCAAAAACTAGGCATCCCTACCCTACTGCCATTGCAGCAAGGCGTGTTGAAAATTCTCCCGATTTTAAAAAATCTTTTAAGCTAAAAAGCCCCCGTGAAAATCATCGAAATTACCGCGTACCGAAAAAACCTGGCCTTGAGCAAACCCTACACCATTGCCCGGCATACAGTTACCGACGTGGAAAATATCTTTATGGAAATCCACCTCGAAAATGGCATCGTTGGCATCGGTTCAGCGAGCCCGGCGGAAGAAGTAGTGGGTGAAACCTGTGCGCAAACTTTTCAAAATTGTGCTTCTGAGTTCTTCCAAAAGTTGATTGGACGTGATATCCGGCATTTCCATCAACTGATCGAGGAAGTTAAAACTGAATTTCCCAATCTTCCAGGGACACAGTCGGCTTTTGACCTGGCAGCACACGATGCTTTTGGACAATATTTGGGTATTCCGGTGGTTGAATTTTATGGGCAAAAAATCAAATCGCTCGCAACTTCAGTCACCATCGGCATCATGTCTGTGGAAGAAACGCTGCGAGAAGCTGAACAATTTAAACGTCTGGGATTCAATATTTTAAAGGTCAAAACAGGAATCAATCCGGCAGAAGATGTTGAACGAATCTTGAAACTTCGGGAGCATTTTAAACAGCATTTCAAAATACGCGTTGATGCCAATCAAGGATATTCACTTGCGGAATTACAAGTATTTTTGAAGGCGACCCAGGCAGCAGATATCGAATTGATTGAACAGCCCTTGCTGGTCGGAAAAGAATCTGAATTGCTGGTTTTGGATGCCGCTATCCTGAAAATACTTGCCGCAGACGAATCTTTAAAAACTGCTGCTTATGCCTTGAAATTGGCTCAATCCCCGCAGCCTTTCGGTATTTTCAACATCAAATTGATGAAATGTGGCGGCATTTCAGGGGCTTTGGAAATTGCCAACATTGCCCGAAATGCAGACATTGAGCTATTCTGGGGCTGCAATGATGAAAGTATTGTGAGCATTACGGCCGCTTTACATGTAGCCTTTGCTTGCAAAAACACCCGTTATATCGACCTCGATGGGAGTTTTGATTTGGCGGAAGACATCGTATCCGGTGGATTTGTTTTGAGAGAAGGATGTTTGGAACTTACTGGAAAACCTGGACTGGGGATTGTAAAATTGTGACTTGTTTAATTTATTTTACACGGTTTAAAACGACACAAAGCTTTGAAAATCAATAAAATAAAAAATTTAATCATGAAGAAAGCCCTATTACTCTGCTTTTGCATGCTGAGCTTGTTTCAGGTAATTGCACAGACCACCACTATCCCAAAACGCCTGGATGATGCCTTATCTCAACTTTATCAAATTCATCAATTTAACGGCACTGCCTTATATGCCGAGAACGGCAAGATATTGTACCAAAAAGCCTTTGGTGTGGTAGATTATACCACGAACGAATCGCTAAAAACTAGCTCATCCTTCAATCTTGCTTCTGTATCCAAGCAGTTTTTTGCCATGGGGATTCTCATCCTTGCAGAACAACGAAAGCTGCATTTGGACGATCATATTGAGCAATATCTGCCTGAATTGAATTACCCAGAGGTCACAATCCGGCACCTTTTGACCCATACTTCAGGGCTTCCTGAGTACTTCGATGTGTTTACCCAAAATAAAGAAACCCTGGATACCCTGACCAATGAAGGGTTGATTCGATTATTTAATCGTGTAAAGCCCGCAGCCGTGTTTGGCCCTGGCGAACGCTGGGAATATTGCAATACCAATTATGTGTTGCTCAGTACAATTATGGAACGGATTTCCGGGCTGCCCGCCAATGAATTTATCCAACAAAACATTATCCTACCCTTAAAACTTGAGGACACCTATGTTTACCACCTCAAATTGCCCTCGATTCCTAAAAACCGTGTTTTAGGGTTCAAGGAGGAAAACGGAGTAAGAAGTCTATTTGACTTGATTGAAGTAGATGGTGTAACCGGCGACGGAAATATCTATGCTTCCGTAGATGACCTCCTGAAATGGGAACAAGCCTGGTACACCGAAAAATTAGTCAAAAAGGCGACCATCGAAGCGGCTTTAACGCCCGTCAAACTAAACAATGGCAAAACAGCGCCGTATGGATTTGGCTGGGGCATTCGAAAAGAGGGCGAATTGTTTGAGCATACTGGCAGTTGGAACGGATTTAGAAACCTGATTTGTCGGGACGTAAAACAAAAACGCACGCTGATCTTATTAAGCAACAACGGGACAGGCACGGCAATCAATATTGCGAAGGCTTTGTTCAATGGCCAACCGTATACCCTTCCAGTTACTCAATTGATTACAAATGTGCGCGTCATAGACGGAACAGGTATTCCAGCGCGTAATGCAGCCGTCAGAATCATAGACCAAAAAATACAGGATGTGGGTCAATTAACGCCCTATCCCGGTGAACAGGTGATTGATGGTGGAGGAAAAGTACTTGCCCCTGGTTTTATCGATACGCATAGCCATTTGGCAGGTTCCACGGCACGCTACCCAGAGGCATTAGCTGCACTCAATCAAGGCGTTACGACCATTGTTTCCGGGCAAGACGGCTATGGAAGTTGGGTGGATAGCTTAAAAGTGCAAATGAAAAATGTCCCAATTGCGATCAATATTGCCACCTATACCGGGCAAACAGCCCTCCGGGAGCTGGCCATGGGTGGCGAAGATCAACTAGAGCGACCAGCAACACAGGAGGAAATTGAAAAGATGAAAATCCTTTTGCGGAGTGAATTAAAAAAAGGATCATTGGGCCTTTCTACAGGTCTGGAATACGCAGGGGCATATTTTTCGACCCATGATGAAGTCATACAATTGGCTAAAGTGACCGCCGAAGAAAAAGGCCGCTACATCAGCCACCTGCGCAGCGAAGACATTTCACTGACCGATGCCATGCAAGAAATCATTGAAATCGGGCGAGAAGCCAAACTCCCGGTGCAAATTTCTCACTTCAAAATTGCGTTAAAAGATAGATGGGGAACGGCCCCTGCTTTGCTTGCCTGGCTAGAATCAGCCCGAAGTGAAGGCATTGATATCACGGCCGATTGTTATCCTTACGTTTTTTGGAATAGCACTTTGAAGGTTTTATTTCCCAAAACAGATTACACCAACCCTGTCAGTGCGCAATACGCCGTGGATCACACCTTTGATCCTGCACAATCCATTGTACCAAAATTTGCAGCAAACCCGGCCTATATTGGAAAAACCATTGCCGAAATTGCCGAAATTCGGCAGGAAACACCCGCAAAAACCTTAATGGGCTTGATCGCAGAAGCAGATGCCTTTGAAAATGCGAATCCCGAAGCGACTGGCATTGAAGGTATTTTGGGAAAATCTATGCTGGAAGACGACGTGGCCAATATCCTCGCCTGGACGCACACCAATATCTGTTCTGATGGCTCAAATGGTGGGCATCCGAGGGGGTACGGCTCTTTTACACGGGTGCTTGGATTGTATGTACGCGACCAAAAAATTATGAGTCTGGAGACTGCCATTCAAAAAATGACAGGCTTAGCTGCTGCACATACAGGTATTTCAAATCGGGGAATTTTGGCCCCTGGCTACGCAGCTGATCTGGTTCTTTTCGATCCAGAAACGGTAAAAGACAATGCAACCGTCCAGGATTCAAAAGCCTTGTCTGACGGTATTTTAAAAGTCTGGGTAAATGGAACCTGTGTGTATGAAAACAAGGCATCTACCCGAAAATATACCGGGATGTTTATTGGCCGGACGCAGCACTAGGGCATTTTAACCAATCCACTCTGCAACGCATACACCACCAAACCCGCTGTATTTCGGCAACCGAGTTTTGACAGTAAATTATTGCGATGCCCCTCCACGGTTCTATTGCTGATGAAGAGTTTATCTGCTATTTCCTGGGTTGTGCATTCCTCGCAAATAAGCTGTAACACCTCTTTTTCCCGGCCCGTGAGTTCCACCTCGAAACTCCGCTGTGGTTTTACCGGGTTTTTACCCATCATATTGTCTCGGATGATTTCCATGACCATGGTATTGTAATAAAAACCTTTTTCACGCACCATACGGATGGTTTCTACGACTTCATCTGGATGGGCATTTTTACCTAAATAAGCTGCCGCACCAATCTCTATCATATTGAGAATGAATGCTTTGCTGATGTGTGAGGAAATGACCACAATTAGGATGGACGGAAATTCGCGGCGAATCACTTCAGAAGCTTCAATGCAAGTCATGCCTGGCATTTTCAAGTCGAGTAGTAGTACATCGGGCAGTTCGTCTGAAGCGCGGATTTTAGTCAGCAAGTCTTCGCCGTTTTCGGCTTCGAGCATAACGTGTAAATCGGTGTAATCTTCCAAAATAAGCCGCATTCCACGTCGAAAAAGGGCTTCATCGTCAGCTAGTGCAATTAGGATATTCATGTGTAATGGGTAGATTGGTTATTTGGGGATTTGGGGAATTGGTTATTTGGCTATTTGGGGATTTGGGGATTTGGTGAATTGGTTATTTGGGGATTTGGGGATTTGGAGTACTCGAGGAACACTTCTTGTCATGTCGCAGCGCTGCGCAGCGCAGACATCTACACAAGCCAAGAGACTTCGAAATCCCTTTTAAATATAAGATGGTTTCATTGATAAACGAAGCATTTTTATTGGACTTGGGTTGTGTAGATGTCTCCGCTGCGCTACGACATGACAAACCCGTGTTTAGCACCATTCCGTACACTACTGCTCAACAAACGGTTAGGTAGTTATCCAGCTACCAAAACCTCCAAAAAAAACCAAGCTTCGGCACAACAAATAACCAAATCCCCAAAAAACCAAATCCCCAAAAAAGTCAGACTAACATCGTCAGCACCAGCTCAAACCCATGACCCGGTGAGGTACTGATTACGTGTTGTGCGCCAATAATTTTTGCGCGATTTTTGATGTTTTTCAAGCCTAATCCTCTGGATTCATTTCCTTTCATATCATAGCCTTTTCCATTGTCAGAATAAAGGAGGCGTATTACCTCTTCTTCCTTCATGATTTGAAC
>JBBQLD010000197.1:0-8363 GCA_038327555.1 Chitinophagales bacterium | reverse complement strand
CAGCCTTGCACTTGCTGCGTAGCAACCCCGCTTCGTCATCGGCAATGGCAATTACGCCTACGCCTCCCTGGGCCAAGCAACCTCCAACAATGCCAACGCCATGCGCGATGCCCTCACGCTGGCGGGCTTAAAAGTGGATTTTTACACCAACCTCGACCAAAGCAAACTCAGCAATGCCATCAGCACCTTTGGCCGCAAAATCAAGGACAGCGGCGGTGTGGCCTTGTTCTATTATTCCGGTCACGGGGTTCAATACAACAACCAAAACTTTATCGTACCCATCGGGGCCGAGATGACCGACGAAGAAGATATAGAAGGGCTTTGCATACCCATCAGCCGCATCACTTCGCGCATGTTGAGTGCAGGAACTACCACTAATATTGTGGTGCTGGATGCCTGCCGTGCGTTCCCCTTGAAGCGGGAAGGGAAAAGCCTTACCAAGGGCTTGACCAAAGAAGAATACGCCGTTCCGGAACTCCTCGTGGCCTTTGCCACCGCACCCGGCAGCACCGCCACGGTGCGAGGTGAAAATGGCCTTAGCCTTTATACCTCCCAACTGCTCAAACACCTCAAAACGCCCGGCCTGGTACTTGAAACGGTGCTGAAAAATACCCGCAAAGACGTGATTGCCAAAAGCAACGGACAGCAACGCCCGGATGAAACGGGAAACCTGACTTCGGACTTTTATTTTTTCGCCCCTGCCCAGCATCCTGCTACTCAGGATAAAGAAGCAGTAGTGCCACGGGCAGTGGAAACAATTACCAAAAAAACAGACACAGAAAGTCCGCGCGGCGTAGATTCTGACCTCGACGGCACACCCGATGCCACCGACCCCTGCCCGAATGACTATGGCACCTTGGCCGCTGGCGGCTGCCCCGATTATGACGAGGACGGTGTGCCCAACCAAAGCGACAAATGCCCCAACGAGGCGGGCAAAAAAGCCTGGCAGGGCTGCCCGGATACCGATGGTGATGGAGTGCCCGACCACGAAGATAAATGCCCGACCGAACCCGGTTTACTCGCCGACAAGGGCTGCCCGCCACCCGATGCTGATCGCGACGGCACACCCGATGCCACCGACCTTTGCCCCAATGCCTACGGCCCTAAAAACCTCAGCGGATGCCCAGACAGCGACAATGACGGGGTGGCCGACAAAAGCGACAAATGCCCCACCACCGCCGGGCTTGCCCGATACCAGGGATGCCCCGATACCGACAGCGACGGCATACCCGACCATGAAGATACTTGCCCCACTGTAAAAGGCACCGCTGCCGCCAAAGGCTGCCCAGACCTGAGCCTGTTCGGCTACCGGCCAGATGATTTTGTGCGGGTGGCGGGAGGCAGCTATAAAATGGGCAGTGATGATTATGATGACGAAAAGCCCGTACACAGCGTCACCGTACCGACTTTTGAAATAGGGAAGTACGAAGTGACCAATGCGCAGTTCAGGGCCTTTATCGAAGATTCCAAGCATCAAACCGATGCAGACAAAGAGGGCTGGAGCTATGTTTGGACCAGCTCGACCTATGAAAAAAAGAATGGGGTGAACTGGCGTTGTGACGTTTCAGGTAAAATTCGCCCAGAGTCTGAATATAATTATCCAGTCATACATATTAATTGGAACGATGCAACAGCTTATTGTAAATGGCTTAGCCAAAAGACCGGACAGACCTATCGGCTGCCTACTGAAGCCGAGTGGGAGTATGCTGCCAAAGGCGGAAATGCTACGAAGGGCTTCAAATTCGCGGGAAGCAATACGATAGAAGATGTGGCATGGTACGGTTCAAACTCCAGCAGCAAAAGCCACCCAATTGGTCAAAAATCGGCCAACGAACTGGGTATTCACGACATGAGTGGAAACGTATGGGAGTGGTGCGCCGATACCTGGCATGAATCATACGCAGGCGCCCCGACCGACGGCTCGGCATGGCTTGCTGGAGGGGATCAGGATCGCGCTGTGTTGCGCGGCGGCTCGTGGCTCTATAATGATTTCCATTGCCGCTCGGCCGCCCGCAGCTGGGACAACCGCTATGTCAGGTTCTACTATGTCGGTTTTCGCGTTGCCAGGGCTGCGGGGGGGAGGTAACCCTTTGTCACTCTTACCCTTTTACCCTTTGTACTTTTTCTTTTTTTCTTTCTTTTCGGCGTAAGCCGAAATTTTTTTTTGAAAAATCCGACTTTTGCCCCGGATATGGCCTCAACGCTGTGTTGCGCGGCGGCTCGTGGAACAATAATGATAACAATTTTCGCTCGGCCTGTCGCAACAGGAACAACAATATCGGTTTTCGCGTTGCCAGGGCTTCTATGTAACCCGGAACTCTGTTCCGGGGTGCTTTCTTTCCCGGAACAGAGTTGCGGGGTGCTTTCTTTCCCGGAACAGAGTTCCGGGGTGCTTTCTTGCCCGGAACAGAGTTCCGGGCTACTTTTTTTCCCGGAACAGAGTTCCGGGCTACGTTCTTTCCCGGAACAGAGTTCCGGGCTACGTTCCAAAAACTCCTGGATGAGCCTCCTCCGCAGCCGCCAAGTGTCGGCGCGCAGGGCATGACCTTCCCAACCGCGCAGGCTCGCGGTGAACTCGCGGAGCGTGATTTTGTCTGCAAAATAATCTTTGACCTTGTTCCGGGTGTGCTTGCGCAAACTGCGCACATTGGCCGAAGGCAACAGCCTGAACCCAGGAAAAAACGGTATCCTAGGAAAATCACGCCTTCAGGGCAGCGATAGATACGGCTTTCGCGCTCGAGAAGCAGCAGGCGATAGCCTTTCAAAAATACTTCAATTTGATATTTTACATCCCGGAGTTCTTCCTTGGAATGGCCGAAAATGGCGAAATCATCCACATATCGTAGGTATGTCCGTCGGAGGAGTTTTTCTTTTACTAAGTGGTCAAGATGATTGAGGTAGTAGTTGCCCCAAAGATGGCTCGTGAGGTTGCCGATAGGCAGCCCATGCCGTCGTTGTAAGGGTGAAAATAGGCCGCCGTCTGGAAAGTAGGCGATGTGTTCTTCCTGCTCGAATGAGCGTTTCGAGTATGTCTGTGAGCGTGTTTTGAATACGATCAGCAAGGGCGAATTTCTGAGTCTGCGGGAACTTGGCCAGTTGTGGCACAAGGTAGAGTAGTAGGTCGTAGCTGCGTTGGACGATGGCAGGTGAGTTAGTCATGGGGTGAATGACGGCAAAAAACAGATGGGATTTGATCAGAGATTCCCCTACTTTTCGCCCAGAAAAACACCGCCCATCATGCAACACGCCCGCCCGCTCATCGAACACCTGCTCGCCAAAGGCAAACTCGAGGCCGCTATCGAAGGGAGTCTGATGCTCTGCCGCAGACAAAAAAAGCCACCCCTTTCAGAGTGGCCTTGTCAAACCTAAATCATCTTGTATGTGCTTAAAACTAGGCAGTTACGACCGAGTTGTAAGCGCCAAAAGGCGTAGGCATGTAGGCTTCAGCAGCCCAGTCGTTTTCCCATTTTTCGCCATTAATCAGGAAGCGGTATTCGTATGAACGTCCTTTTTCAAGTTCAACGGCTGCTTTGAAGGAGCCGTCTTTTTGCTTAGTGAGCACTACACCATTCTGCCAGTTGTTAAAATCGCCGAGTACAGATACTGTTTCAGCGTTTTCTACAGCTTCTTTAGGTAGTACAAAAGTTACTTTAGCGGTTTTTGTCGCTGGAGTAGCCGCTTCAGCTGGGGCTTTTGTAGCTACTGGCGCAGCTACTTTTACTGCTTTGGGCGCAGCAACAGGTGCTGCAGCTTTTACTGGGGTTACTGTTTTAGGCACAGCAACGGGTGCTACAGTCTTTACTGCGGTTACTGCTTTTGGCGCAGCAGGTATTGTAGCTTTCAAGGTTTTTGCAGCTTTGGCGGATTTCTCAGCCACAGTAATTTGGGCGGATTGCTTTTTCGTTGCCATAAATTCTGAATTCTATTTTTAGGAAAAATGAAAGTGCGGGGATTCGCTTATTATTTCCGCCGCAAAGATGCGACGTTTTGTTGAAATATCCTGAATTTGCAGATTTTAATTCTGTAAAGAGGGTGTTAATTTTTATTTTTCAGAATTAAAAGTTAAAAAATGCCCGGATTCAGTTTTTGTAAAAAAATATGGTAACTGGTTAGTCCGTTTGACCTTTGCCACTAATTGCACCAATTTACACAAATTATTACAAACTCGTTATCCAAATTAGTGCAATTAGTGGCAAAAAATACTTGGCAGCTAAGTAGTTACAAAAGATAATTGTCTACTTTGTCACTTTTGAAATACATCAAATTTTTTACCCGCGAATTGTCATGTCTTCACTTCGCTGCGACAGGACAATACAATTTGATCGTGACAAAGTAGCCTTAGCCTATCCAATCCAAAGATTGCTGCATATTTGAAATCAACATAGTCTGGCGAAAAGCACTTGTCTATCTTTGCGCCAGCATCTTTCCTTAGCTTCGGCTTTGGCAAGTGAAAAATCTTTAAATTACCCCTCTCTTTCTCCCTCCTTGCCTGTATTCGTGGCAGCGGGCTGCTTCGGCGGGTAAAACATCAACAATAACTATGTCCAACATGCTCTCTGGCAAAAAAGGTATCATTTCTGGCGCGCTCAACAGCGAAAGTATCGCATGGAAAGTGGCGGAACGTTGTGTGGCAGAAGGCGCACAAATCGTACTCACGAATGCGCCTGTAGCAATGCGTATGGGTGAAATTAATGCACTCGCAGAAAAATGTAATGCTCCGGTATTTGGCGCCGACGCCACTTCGATGGAAGATCTTGAAAAGCTTTTCACCCAATCTATGGATCATTTTGGAGGCAAAGTGGATTTTGTGCTCCATTCTATTGGGATGTCGGTCAATGTCAGAAAAGCCAAGCCATACACGGATCTCAACCACGAATGGATGCAAAAGACCTTTGATGTCAGTGCCATCTCATTCCATAAAATGATGCAAACGATCTGGAAACTCGATGCGATCAACGATTGGGGCAGCGTCCTAGCACTTAGTTATATCGCAGCACAACGCGTTTTTCCTGATTATTCTGAAATGGCAGAATCAAAAGCGCTGTTGGAGTCTTTCGCACGCTCTTTTGGCTACCACCTTGGTACCGCAAAACATGTGCGGGTGAATACCCTCAGCCAATCTCCAACCATGACTACAGCAGGTCAAGGGGTGAAGGGCTTCCACGACTTTTTCAATTACGCGGATAAGATGTCGCCACTTGGCAATGCACCGGCAGAAGACTGTGCAAACTATTGTGTTGCGCTGTTCAGTGATTACACCCGCTATGTCACGATGCAGAATCTTTATCACGATGGCGGTTTTTCTACAATGGGTATGAACCCGGCGTTGATTCAATAACATGGGCAACGTTTTGGAGCCGTAGTCGTTTTGTGGGTTATGCAAAGCAAATGTAGCATTTGGCGTTTTATGGTTCGGAGGGTAGGCGTACCGGCCGTATTGGGCAGGGTTATTCCCTTCCTGATTCTGCATACGGTATGTTGCGGTATCGTGGTTACCGCTTTTGCGCAGCAGCCCGCCAGTCCGACTACCCGCCCGGTGAAACTGCCGGATGAGCCGCTCCTGATCACCTTTGCACTATCGCCGGAGCGGAGTACCCCAGCCATGGATACGCTTCCAGACACCGATTTCAGGATGTACGATCCTGCCCGAAGACAGGTGATTGATTGGGGTACACTCGGAAATCTGGGCTCAAGTGCCAGACCTTTGCTGTTTGAAAATCAGGCCCGCAGGGGTTTCGAAGTAGGCGTTCACGCCTTTGATTTGTACCTGCTACGGCCAGCGCAATTGGGCTTTTACCGCAACATCAACACGTTCAGTGATGCTTCTTTTTCGCAAGGACGCAATCAGTTTGAAACCAATCTGAATGCCCGCTTTGCGCGCACATTTGCCGACGGGATCAATTTCTCGCTTGAATATCGCACCATCAACAACCTCGGGCAGTACCGTTATCAGCGTGATAAGCACAATGCGCTCAATGTGGGTCTTTGGGTGCCTATTGGAAAACGTTACGATGGATTCCTGATTTATACCCGAAATGTAATTCGCCAACAAGAAAACGGGGGGATCGTATCGGACACGATTTTTGGCTCAGGTCAATTTTCCGGGCCTATCGCAGCAGAAATCCGCCTGCCTCGGGAGGTCGCGTTCACCCGGATTGACGACCAATGGCTACAATACACCCAGCACATGCGCCTACTTGGCAAAGGCGTAACAGGCAAACGAAGCCTCCGAGCCACCCATACCATTGCCTGGAATCAGCAGAAATACAAATTTGCAAATCAGGGCTCCTTAGAAACAGGATTGGGGGCAGATGCTGATTTTTTTGCCCCTACTTTTTTGACGGATTTTCGCGGAATTCGACATTTTGTGCGCGTAGACAGAATTGATAATACCTTTACAATCAATACATTTAAAACAAAGGATCGAGGCCGACCTTCCGATTTGTTGTCCCTCGGCCTTGCACATTCCTACTTTAAAGTCAACCAGGAGCCAAGGGTATTCAAGGTTCCCCAAAACTTGTTTCTGACGGGCAACCTTTCGCTCACGCCTTCCGAAAAATTTGCTTTCACCGCACAAGGTGCTTTAGGCGTTTTGGATAATATCGGTGAATATCAATTGCAGGGAGATCTTACGCTCGGTCTTGGTAAAGCTGGCGAATTCCGGGCTAGTCTGCTCAGCCAGATTCGCCCTCCAGGCTTGCTTTTCGATCAACTTTATGTGAGTAAGCGGCAAGTTTGGAACAACGATTTTGCCAAACCTGTAGAAAATACCCTCTCCGCTACTTATGCGTTGCCCTTCCTTGGATTGGAGGCTACGGCCCGCGCACATGTGGTGAATAATTATCTGTACTTCGACCAAAATGCCTTGGCCGCTCAGGTTACCTCCCCGCTTCAAGTTACTCAATTTCTGGTGCGTGAAAATATAAAGTGGGGGTATTTGCGCTTTGACAATACGGTGGCATTGCAACAAGCCAACCGAGACGATGTGCTGCGTTTGCCCAAATGGTTTTCTAAAAACAGCCTTTATTTTTCAGGTAAAGTGTTCAAAAAGCGGATGTTATTGAATGCTGGTGTCGATTTTCGCATCAACAGTGATTTCCGCCCCGATGGCTATTATCCACTTTCGTGGCAATTCCACCTGCAAGATTCCCTGACGCAGCAACCATACCCCTGGATAGACCTTTTTGCATCCTTCAAAGTACAGGCGTTCCGAGGCTTTATTCGATTCGAAAACTGCGCAACCTGGTGGGATAAAACAGCAGTTTTTTACCAAACCGCCCGATACGCCCAGCCTTTTGGTGCTTTGCGTTTTGGTATTGCATGGCGTTTTATGGACAGCAATTTGCGCGACGAAACCGAAACGCCCAATACGCCGACGGGCATTGGCTCAAATCCTACCTCAAGACCCATTGGGCCCAGGGGCCGCCCTTGAGCCTATAATTTCAAGCCTGTTACACTTTAAAAAAGGCGTTTCTTTGTTCCTTAATTTTGAATTTTTCCATGAAACAAACTACTTATTTGCTGTTGAAAGCCATTGTGCTGCTCAGCTTTTTTTGCCTTCCTGACCATGCTTTTGCACAACCAGGAAAAGATTATAAAGTAGCTTCAATAGGCTTCTACAATTTAGAAAACCTATTTGATACCATTGATTCGCCGACCACAAATGACGCGGATTTTTTGCCTCAAGGCCGCTTGTATTGGAATACGGAAAAGTATGTTTCTAAAATGGCCAACATGTCGAAAGTCATTAGCCAATTGGCTACAGAACTTACGCCTGATGGTTTAGCCCTCCTTGGAGTAGCTGAAATAGAATGCAAAAAAGTGTTGGAAGATCTTGTAGCGCAGCCAGATTTAAAAGCGCGCAATTACCAGATTGTCCACTATGATTCGCCCGATGAGCGGGGAATTGACTGTGCCCTGCTCTACCAACCCAAATATTTCCAATTGTTGGATAGCCGTGCAGTGCCAGTGATCCTCAAAAACCCGAAAACGGGCATCATAGATTTTACCAGAGACATTCTTTATGTAACGGGCAATTTTAATGGAGAATTACTCCACGTCATGGTAGGGCACTGGCCTTCGCGCCGAGGAGGTGAGGCTGGATCAGGCTGGATGCGAGCTGCCGCCGCTGCAGTTTGCAAAAATTTGTCAGACAGTATCCAGTCGTTAGACCCTAATGCTAAAATCGTGATTATGGGCGACTTGAATGATGACCCGGATAGCAAAAGCTTGACTCAAGTCCTCAAAGCCCGTCGTAAAGCCGACGACCTCAAAGCTGACGAGCTCTACAATCCAATGTATGACCTTTATAAAGACGGAAACGGTACTTTGGCGTACAAGGACTCCTGGGATTTATTTGACCA
>JBBQLD010000196.1:0-8410 GCA_038327555.1 Chitinophagales bacterium | reverse complement strand
TATTCTTTGTTGCGCCTCAGTCAGGTAGACCCCGAAACATTCCTTCGTCGCGCTTATTCTAATCAAAAATTAAACTCACCAAACTATCAATCACTTGGTGCCCCTGCCACTAGTGCCTATTCTGGCGCACAATACAAGGTTTGGTATGTCAGACAAGAAGATGGATATACCAGTGGCTATTCCTATACGAGCAACAATTCGTTTAACTTTACGGGGCTAAGTGCTGGCCATTATACCTTCTATATTCAAACCCTGTGCGAGCAGGAGAATAGTAGTGCTGTGGGAATTGAGGATTTGATTTTGATCTAAAAAATCCGGGAAGGGGTCACTTTCAAAGGGGCTCCTTCCCATTCAAAACAAATTATAGCGCCTCTATTCGCTCCTCCAACCATTTTTTTGACATTAATGGTTTTGTTTTTTGGAGTCTTTTTCGGAGTTCTGATTTTTGAGTTTCGGGTACTGTTACCATTTCAAATTTAAAGTTCGCCATTTTTCGCATAAACCATACCCAGTTTAAATAAGTCTCTTTTTTCTCTACCGTCAGTGGCTTTGTTTGGATAAATCGCTTAAATGCAGTTAATTGTATAATCAAAAATTCATAATCTTTTTCATGAAATAGATACCGGTCAAAAACAATCTTGATCAAAAGTGCTCTACCTAAAACATCAAAGTTTGGGATTTGGAATATTTCAGGTTTGAGACAAGTTTGGGCCTCGTCAAGCATGCCCTGAACATAAAAAAGACCTGCTTTGGCCAAATAAATGGTCGGCTGTCGCTTGTCCTCCTCTAAACAAGGTGAAAATTGGTCAATAAAGCCTGAAGCCCAGTCAAACTCCCTGGATAAACTGGCTAAATTGGCGATATTAATAAAGGTGAAATATGTAATTCGATTACCATCCAGTACCATTTCTGCCTGAATGGCCAATTTGTATAGGGCTAGTAACTCCGCTTCGACCGCAAAGTCCCGACCAACTAGTGAGATACCACAATTAATGAGGTGATGCAACAGCAACTGCTGCTGGGTCTTGGGCAATTCATGAAATCTTTCAATAAAGACCTCCTTAATTGTCCGAAAACCCGCCTCCTGTACATCCTCCAGATAAAGGTGCACTAAGTGGTGATAGATAGCTACAAGTGGGTTTTTCTCTTGTATTTCCGGGTTAGCCGTATGTAAAAGCACAGCATCCAAGAGTGGCAATTTGTATTGCACCATGAGCAGCCGCTCTCTGGCCTTCATTTCAGCCGCATCCTGCAATTTGGTTAGGCAATAATATAAGTCCAAATGCTCCACTGCCATTTTAAGATGTGGCGAGTCTTCTACATGTTTTGGTGTATCTGGGTTGAAATAAACCTGATGATGGACCTGGGATTGGGCAAGGTGGTAGTCGATTTCTCGTATCTTCCGGGGTGCTGCCTCCTCCAGGAATTGCTGAGCTGCTTTCCGAAAATAGCCACCCAAGTTGCGTAAGCCCAGTGATTTTACGAGAAGTTGGTCGTACAAGGTATTCTCCTTATCCGTTGTATCTAACAACATACGCACGACAATAAATTGCTCTATTTGCTTGCTGAGCCCGGAGGCCAGATTATTTAATTTGGTATCGTTCATTGACTCTGTTCTAAAGCAACGCTTATAAGCCACTTCCAAGTCAGCTTTTTTCAGCTCAAAGGAGGTATGGAGCTTACATAAGTACTTGAAGAACCTCAGGTACTGTTCGCTTGCTTTGAAAAACGGAGATTGCAGAAACTTTTCAAATTCCTTGTGCTCTTCTGGCTGTAGGGATTTTAGCAGGACGAGAAGCTTCATTTTATTTTTCTTTCAATTTCGAGTATGGTTTTTTTGAGTTTTTGAGTAGAGAAAATAACAAACCTTAAACAAGATTAATTTATTGATTTTAATTAAAATACAAATATTTTTAATTTTAAACTATTTAAAATTCAGCAGAGTTCTTTTAAAATTTGTGTGAAAATATGAAAAGTAATTGAAAGTACTCTTGCACCGTAATTCAAAAGGTAGGAAATCGAAAGGCAAAGGCAGCAATGATGCACGGTTAAACTCGCAAAATGAAGCGGCTAATATTTCCCAAATTGTAGCCAAGAAGCCTATGACTACTGAGCTTGGGTTGTTGCTGCTTTAGCCTTTTGATTTTTTTGGAGCATCTGTGCTTGAGCGTTTCGGTTCGCTGCACTTCCAATCTATTTTGCTGCCGACGTTGCGCCGCTAAGCGGCTTTTATTCATGTGCTTGCCCATGGTACCCCCCACCCGCTTCACCGCCCGCCCCAAACATCGTAAACCACCAATTACGTGACGTTTAACGATTACACGATGGTTGAATTTGTAGATGGTCGAGAAGAGTTATTTAAAGGGGATGTGATGTTGCAACGGTAGCCTAGAGTTTTCTTGCATAATTCTTGCTGAGGGAAATGGGAACAACATGATTCTCTCGAATTTCCTGTAGGATGATTCATACTAATACCTTGGTATAGGAACTGGTCTAAATTGCCTGGAAAAGAAAGCGCAAATCAAGCACTTCGCGGCCAATAGAAAATCCCTACTTTTGCCCACCTATGCTTCAAAACTGGCTAAAACCGCTCCCCACTTCTTTTTGCAAAAACGCCGTTGACGGGCTACCTGCATGGTCTTTTGGCAAAAACACGCTGCTCCACCGGGGTGAAATGCCAGACTTGAAAAAAGTCAGGGCGGTCATCATTGGCGTGGGCGACAAGGAGTCGAACCTGATTCGAGAACAACTGTATCGTTGCACTTTCCCTTTCCCAAAAGGTTCAGTGGCCGATTTGGGCAATCTCCGCAAGGCTGATACAGCCCTTTTAATTCCAGTCCTGTATGAACTGTTGAGCGGCAAAGTATTGCCCATCGTGATTGCTGGAAACGAAGACCTAGCTCGGGCGCAATTTCTGGCTTACCAGGAAGCCAAAGCGCTGGTCAACATGGCTGTCGTGCATGAAACCTTCCGTGCAGATGGAGTGTATGCTCCGCTTTTCAAGCCCAGGCACCCACAATTGTTCCATTTTGGGTTGGTCGGTTTTCAAGTCCACCTAACGCCGCCAGAAGCCCTGGATTTTTTGGGAAAAAGCCATTTTGATTTGGTTAGGCTCGGTAAATCCAGGGCAAATATTGAAGAAACTGAACCGCTGCTACGCGATGCCGATTTACTGACTTTCCACCTCGGTGCTCTGAAACAAAGTGAGGCTCCCGGTGTAGCAAATCCCTCCCCCTCAGGCTATTTCGCGGAAGAGGCCTGCCAGCTTTGTCGCTACGCAGGCATGAGCGACAAGCTCACCTCGTTTGGGCTCTACGGTTTCCAGCCAGATGCTGATCGGGATGGTTTAACCGCTCAAACTTCGGCTCAAATGCTATGGTATCTGCTCGAAGGACTGTTTAACCGAAAAGGCGACTACCCTGCTACGACGACTGGATTAACCGAATATGTGGTTGATTTTAGAAAACTCAACCACCAACTCACCTTCTGGAAAAGTACTAAGAGTGGTCGTTGGTGGATGCAAGTCCCCGTGGCAACCAAACGCAAACATGAGCGGCATCGCTTGGTGCCGTGCTCCTATCAAGATTATCAGTCTGCATGTCGGGAAGAGCTGCCGGAGCGATTGATGCAGGCGCTGGAGCGATTTTAAAAAATGGGAAGTTGGGGATTTGGGGATTCGAATGCGAGGATCTTTATCATTGGGAGTGTTCAGAAATCTGTGTCAACTGCCGATTACGCCCCCTGCCCCTGGAGGAGAATTTATTCCGTCAAATGCATAACTCAATGGTTAACAAAAAATTATCCCCATTATTCGAATAAACTCCTTTTCAAGCGTAGGGGGCGCAATCGGCAGTTGACACGATTTTCTGAACCGCCACTAACCAAATCACTTCATCACTTCATAACTTCATCACTTCATAACTCCATCACTTCATACTTTAATGACCCGCTTAGGCCAGCCTAGAAATCTTGAACTCAGAATAGGGATGAAGAAGAAACCTGCGGTGATTCCACTTACGATAAGGTCTGCAATTTCGCTTTCCATAGCGACTGCCCAGGCATGATCCTTGAAAAAGTGGCAGACGAAGGAAAAACTGAGTTTCAAACCCAAGATACCGATAACCGCAAATGCGCTAGTTTCCAAAAACGGATACCGTTCCAGGAGTTGCACAAACCACTGGGCAACAAAACGCATCGCAAGAATACCGATGAATACCCCCGTACATACAAGGTAGATATTGTCGGTAAAAGCCACTGCGGCGAAAACATTGTCCAGTGAAAATGCAAGGTCTACTGCTTCTACGGCGATTACTGTTGCCCAAAAAGACCCAACAAGACCTATCGTGAGTTTGTAATACCAGGTTTCCGTTTTGTTCAACATATCGTCGCTGGTTTGCGGCGTTGCTTTTTTTCGGAAATAATCTACCGCGAGATAGATGAGGTACAGTCCGCCAAGGGGCTTCAACCACCAAATTTTGATCAACCAAGATGCAAAAATGAGACAAATTCCTCTAAAAACGTATGCTCCAATAATACCGTAACGCAGGGCTAATTTGCGTTGATCGGGTGGCAGGTCTAGCACCATGGTAGCGATGACCGCCGCGTTGTCTACCGAAAGCAAGCTCTCGATAAGAATCAAGTTAAGTATGATGATGAGCGAGTTCTCCCAATCGCTGCCAAGTATTTGCTGCAAAAATTCCGTCATGGATTATTTCGATCGTTGAAAAGGATATTAACAACGCTATGATGCGCTGAAGGTTGAGCTGACGCGTTTTGAAAAGATAAGCAATGGGGCAGACTGTACGAATCGAGGTTTTTTAGCGACAAAAGAACCTCGCATTAAAAGCAGGTGTAAAGTTCGGGGATATCAATAGAAATCAAAAATCTGGCCAATCCTGTTCCTTACTTCCCCGCATCTTGCAACAGGGTATCAGAGTCTCGCACCAGGCTTTCGAGTTCACGGAAGAGTGCTTCCTTACGCCGCAATTGATCGGCAACCTTAGCAAGTTCGGTCTTCGAATCTTTTTTCTTCCCTTTAGGAGCCGCAGCGGCTTGTTGATCGACTGCTTCTATTTCATTGAGCTCTTGTTCCAGCTCAGCTTTTCTGCCCTCGAGTTCATCGAGGCGTTTGATCACCTTTTCGTCTACATGACGGGCTTGGGTACGTACTGCTTTGTAAACGCCTCCAAGTTTGTCAAGTGCCGCATCATATTTACCTGCATCGAACTTGTCTTTTTCGGATCTAACCAACTGGCCGACGGAAGACACTACACCACGGATTTGGCCGAATACTTTCCGTGAATTTTCTTGTTCTTCGTTCGTGCCGAAAAAATAATTGTACATGAGAATACCTGCAATGAGTATCGCGGCGATTTTAAGCAAAGAGCGAATCATAGGTAAGTGGTAAGTGGTAAGTGGTAAGTGGTAAGTGGATTTGTTGCAAAAGTACCCGAAAGTCTGGCATTGAAAAAGCCTTCCGAGCATTATCTCGAAAGGCTTTTACTTTACTTATTTGAAAGCACTTGGCTTCATTACTACCAGAACTTGAAACGGTTGTCCTGCACTTTATACTGCCGCTGGAGCGATTTCATGAAAGTCGTGCGCATGGAGCCCGCTGCTTGTGAAGACATTTGACGGCGGAACATTGTGATATCAGCAGGAACCTGTGGCTGCGTTTTGTCGCTAATTGGCTGAATAAATACGAGTCCTGAATTGGCAACAATTGGGCTACTCACTTTACCCGTTTCTAGGGTAAACATGGTACCGGTTACCCGTGGCTCCCCATTAGTTTGAAGGAAATTGACCCCACGTAAAGTATCAACCTTGCCTCCCCACGTCGCTGATAGCGCCGACAAGTCTCCCACATTTTGGATTTTACCTTTGAGTACTTCCGCTTTTTTCAGGTTTCTGATCCTTGTTTCTGCCTCAGGTAAACCTTTCAGCGTAGCAATACTAGCTTCACCTTCAGGTATGATACTTTTTATAGCAGCCACGACATAGGTGTTGTCAAAGTATCCTCCTTTTGAATCACCAAGTGCAAAAACCTCTTTGCTTAAGCCGCCAGCTTTAGAACTCTCTTCAAATGCCCAACGAACGATCGAACGAGCGTCATCCCCTGAACCAAGTATGGTGCCTAAGTTAAATTCATTGATTTTAATCGCTGGAGTACTTTGAATTTGCAAGTTTTGCTTACCTGCTAATGCTTCCAAATCACCAATGGACTTAGCTTGTTGGATAAGTACTACAGCCTTATCCTTCGAGGTTTGCTGAGTAGTTTTGCTCGGCTCTATTCGGCGCTCCAAGATTCCTACTTTGGCAGAAGATTCGTTTTTAACAAACTTTTTACCCGTAATTTCAAGGATGTGCCAGCCAAACTGTGTTGCTACTTTGTACATTTTACCTTGTTCGCCTGTCATAAAGCAAACTTCGTTGAACTCTGGTACCATTGCACCGTTTGCAAACCAGCCCAGATCACCGCCTTTTTTGCCAGAGCCAGAGTCCTGACTTAGCTGGATAGCCAAGGTATCAAACCGCTGCTTACCAGATTTAAGAAGCGCCATTAAACTATCAACACGCGATTCGTTCTCTGGGGTTGCCTCACGAATAAGGATGTGGCGCGCACGTACAGAGTCAGGAAGCACCCGACGATCAACAACTTTTATCACCCGCCAGCTTCCTGCGTCAAGTACTGGCCCTATTACAGAACCAATTGGCCGACTCATGATCGAATCTGCAATCCCTAACGGAAACTTGTCTTTTGTTAAATACTGGTTATCATAGATGCCACCATTGGCGATAACATAGGAGGAATCTTTTGGAGCTGCCTTGAATCCGCCGATAAGTTTAGCTGCATCTTCGTAAGCCGTAGCGGAATCCGCTTTGGTCGGAACCACATTAAATGCAACAAAAGAAATGATGCGGCTTTCCTCCTGCTGATCGTAAAGGTGTGGATTTTCACTCAAAAAAGCTTTATAATCGCTGTCTTGAAGTGGAACTTCCTCATCTTTTACCTTATCATAGGGAATACGATAAGCGCAGATATCGCGACGTTCATTATTTTCTTTGAACGCCATTTCAGCCTGCCATTTGGGCGTATACATTGCTTTGGTGACCGCATTGACGATTTTTTCTTGAAGGCGTGATTTCACAATCTCCTTCTCCTGAACCGCCCAGTATGCACGAGCCCTTTGGTCTGAAAATTGACCCTGCTCAATAGCATTCTTGATGTTGGCGAGCTTAGCACGGTCTGGCTGACCTGCTGGGTTTTTAAAACGCTCTACAATAATAGGACTAATATTGAGGCCAAACTGGAGGTCTAGTAGTTCCTCCTTGCCTACGCCAAGTCCGAGTGCTTCCGCTTCTTGTTCAACGATGGCCTTTTCTACGAAATAAGTCCAGGCCTGATTGCGTACTTGGTAGGCATTGTCGCGTACTTGCTCTGCATACACGAGTTTTTCGTAAGTGTCGAAGTCGGTACGCTTGATTTCTGCATCGCCTACCTTACCAAGCGAATTCATATCCCCTACAGAATAACGTTGGCTATTAGACATAACGTCCATCAAAATGAAGCCTCCCAAGGCCAAAGCCATTAAAACGATGAGTATCCACCCACGCTTTCGAATAGATCCGATTAAAGCCATATTACTTTAATTGTTTGAAAATCAGAAATTTATGTCAAAAATGAATTGGTTTTTCAAAAGTGGACGCAAAGGTAAAAAGTTCAAGCGCGAAAAAGGAAAAATTGTTTGACTGTTTTAAAAGTCCTGTCCAAGTCATAAAAAACCCGATGTCCACACGAGGTTGGGCATCGGGTCAAATTAGCGCTTTACGGTAAGCGGGAATCTAGAAGCGACGGCGTACCGCGCTGCGCCTTTCGAGCAGCTCGATTAACGTTATTACAGCGCTTCCAAGCGTAAAAAGTCCTAAGGTGACCCCAATAATAAGCATGATTAAAGTGATTAAAAGGTGAGAGGATAGTGTTTGTTCAGGGCAAAATCCCTGGCTTATAAGGGATTAGCCAAAAACAATGCCAAAGTTGCCATGGGATCTGGTCACCAGTCAAGCAATAACTGCTGTTCAAGCGTTAAAAATTGTCGTTGATCTGTAGGCTTGCAACGTTTGAAAAAAAGAAACGTCTCTGGCAAACGACAGAAAGTTTGATTTGGTTATATGGCCTCGGCAAAAGTGCCGGGGCCTTTTTTTTGCTTTTGGTGGGTGGGCAAAAAAAAACTCCGGCACTGCTCGCGCAGGTCGGAGTTTTTTTGATTGGATTAATGGGGCTGGTTTAATAAGGCTTGGTTTGGCTCAATGGGGCTTGGTTTCAAAAGGACGTCAACAGAGTCTGAGGTAGTCAAATGAGGTTTTTTGGGCTTAGGGTTGGGGGGTGAATTAGCCGTTAAAGATGGAGGTC
>JBBQLD010000195.1:0-8451 GCA_038327555.1 Chitinophagales bacterium | reverse complement strand
GATTTTAGTGTTCAACGCATTGTCAAGGAGTACTTCCCCAAAGCTCCCGTATGTGGTAAAGAAGGCGTTTTTTATGCCTATCAAAACGCCGCACTTTGCGTCATTGAAGCAGTGATGATGCAAAAAACTGGGAAAAGCTACCCCCAGAATTTAGCTGAAAAAATCTTTATTCCAGCCGGCATGAAATGCGCAACCTGCGATTATTCAGGCATTAGCGCAGCGCAGAACAAAACGTTGCCCCATGTTGCTACTGGCTGTGGTGGCTGGCGCGCGGATGCAATTTCACCGTTGTATTACAATGCTGCTGCTGCTGGAGGCGTGAATGCCAGTATCAGCGATATGGGAGAATGGCTCAAATTACTGCTAGGGCATCGCCCTGATATCGTAGCGAATACTACTTTGGATCGAGTTTTTAGCCCCGTAGTCAAGACGGACAAAGAGCGACGTGTTTTTCCGCATTGGCTGAAGCGGGATGCAGCTTCTTATGCACTGGGTTGGCGCGTGTTGGAAGACGGCCCAGACACTATTCTTTATCATGGTGGGTATGTAAATGGTTACAAAAGTGAAATTGCCCTAAATCGCAAGGATGGCATCGGAATTTGCGTGCTTTTTAATGCGCCCACAGCATTGAGTAGTGCTTGTATTCCAGCTTTTTTTGAAAAATGGAAAGCGGCAAAAATGAAATGAAACGCTCAATCTCAGCATAAACACAGTTTTGCATTTTGAAATCAAATTTTCTTTCTTCTTTTGCCAAGCAAATAGGGTTGCGATGAACCCGAAATTCCTTCTGTTTTTGTCCGCTTAAAAGAGAGAACTGTATGAAGCAAACTTACAAAACTTTGACTGCCAGCTTATTCTGCCTGCTCTTCTGTGGCACTTGGCTCGTTGCCCAAATTACAATCAAAGGAAAGGTTCGGGACGCCGAAGGCGGTGATGATCTCATTGGCGCGAGTGTAACGCTCGTAAATGGCACGGGAGGCGCGCTAACCAACTACGATGGAGAGTTTAATATTAAGGCGGATGCGTATCCTGCGACCCTCAAAATCTCCTACACAGGTTACGATGCACAAGAAGTGGAAGTGAGAGATGCTGCTCAAAAAATTGATATACGCCTTTCCACGGCTAGTATTGTCATGGAAGAAGCCGTGGTGGTAGGTCAACGCATAGATGATAAACAAAAAGCTGCGCCGCTTACGGTTGAAAATTTGGATGCTATTGCCATCAAAGAAACCGCAGCTATTAGCTTTTACAATGCCTTAGGTAACCTGAAAGGCGTGGATCTGACTACCGCAAGCCTTGGCTTTACCGTAATTAATATGCGGGGCTTTAATTCTACAAGCCCGGTTCGGTCACTTCAAATCATAGATGGGGTTGACAACCAGGCACCAGGCTTGAACTTTTCGCTAGGTAACTTCTTGGGAGCCAGTGATTTGGATGTAAATAAAGTAGACTTAGTAGTAGGTGCCAGTTCTGCCTTTTATGGCCCAAATGCCTTCAATGGCGTGATTTCTATAGAGTCGAAAAATCCTTTTGTCTATCGTGGTTTAGGCGTTTCTTTAAAATATGGGGAGCGTAATTTACTAGAAGGGGCGTTGCGGTATGCCGATGTGGTCAACAACAAAGCCGGACATCCATTTTTTGCTTATAAACTCAACTTTTTTGGATTGAAAGCCAATGACTGGGTGGCTGATAATTACGGTCCTATTACAGAGGCCGAGGGGAATCAGGTGTTTTCTGCTGCACAAAACCCTGGTGGTTGGGATGGTGTAAATGTGTATGGCGATGAGTATTCAGGGAAGTTTGTATCTACTTATGATTCAAGGGCAGGGCTCAATAGTTTCCATCGGCAGGGCTACCGTGAAATAGATGTGGTGGATTATGACACAAAAAACGTGAAAGCTGGTGTTGCGTTTCACTTTCGGACTAATCCGGCTCAGGAGTATGATTCTCCAGAAATTATACTCGCATCTAATTATGGTACCGGTACCACGGTTTACCAAGGCGACAACCGCTTTAGTCTGCGGGGCATACAATTCTACCAAAATCGGCTCGAATTGCGGAAAAAGGACAAATATTTCCTCCGATTTTACTCGACAAACGAAGATGCAGGCAATTCTTATGACCCGTACTTCACGGCACTCAAATTGCAAGACGCATCCAAAACGAACGCAGAATGGCAGGCCGCGTACGAATTTTGGTGGGTTCGGAACGACTTAGGGGCTGTATTTAACAAGATGAAGGCTGCTGGTTATGGCCCTCCTGGAGAATTTGAAAGCTTGCTTCAATGGCAACGCGACAATGCTGACCTGATGAGCGATTATCACCAACAGGCACAGGCATATGCAAATGCAAGTTCTGCCGGGGCCAATACTACCGACTTTTTTGAGCCTGGAACTGCCCGCTACGATTCCATTTTTACCTCAATCATTAGCCGTAAGAATAACAGCCAGGAAAATGGCACACGATTCTACGATAAATCAGCCCTTTACCATGCGCACGGCGAATACCGTTTTACGCCTAAATTCTTAAAAGAGTGGGTAGTTGGTGCTAACATGCGTCTTTACAGGCCCAATTCAGACGGCACTATTTTTTATGACTCTTCGGGCATCCGTATCAAAAATTCTGAATGGGGGGCATACACCGGCGCAGAAAAGCAAGTCAAAGATTTTAAGTTCTCCGCTACCGTGCGGGTGGATAAAAACGAAAATTTCAATTTGTTGGCCACACCAGCAGCGTCTGTAGTATGGACGCCTAAAGAGAATAATTACATCCGCTTTTCATTTTCGTCCGCCATTCGAAACCCGACCTTAACGGATCAATACTTGAACCTTCGGGTTGGTCCTGCTACCTTAATTGGCAATCTAAATGGGTTTGACAGCCTTATTACCCGTGAATCCTTCACGGCCTGGCGGGAAAACACCACCTTGCCTTTAGACTACCAAAGCATAGACCCAATTCGTCCAGAGAAAGTAAAAACTTTTGAGTTGGGCTACCGAACTACCCTTTTTAACCGGATTTATGTGGATGCTGGGTACTACTATAATATCTACGATGATTTTATCGGGTACAACATCGGGCTTACGCTGCCCTTTGAAAAAACATTGCTATTTCCACCTGACAATTACATTTATCTCCCTGATTTTGACCGCCTCCAGGTATATCGAGTAGCTTCTAACGCTGCGCAGCAGGTCACTTCACAGGGTGTTGCAATTGGGCTGAACTACTATTTCCTGGACTATTTTATGGTGCAAGGAAACTACAGCTGGAACCAACTTAATACCGCCGAAACTGACCCTATTGTTCCAGCCTTCAATACGCCAGAACACAAATTTAATTTTGGGTTCTCTGGACGCGATATCAAGACGTGGCGCAAAAACACTTTGGGCTTTATGGTGAATTACAAATGGATTGATAGCTTTACCTTTGAAGGCTCGCCGCAGTTTACAGGCCTTATTCCATCCTACGATTTATTGGATGCTCAGGTCAACATGAATTTTTCTAAATTGCACACGACAGTTAAATTGGGTGCTTCCAATTTACTCAACAACAAACAATTTCAGACTTATGGAGGCCCACGTATCGGCCGAATGGCTTACCTTTCGCTGGTCTATGACTTCCGCAAAAAATAGAACGTTCCTTTCCTGTCTCATTCATTTTACCAACTAATTTTTTTTAACCATGCAATTATCAAAATTACCTATTCTCCTCCTGTTCCTGGCAGTTGGATCAACTTTGTCGGCACAAAACCGATATCTGGAGCCTGTTTTTTCGCAGGCAAGCAAAACAACAACGCTATATGGTGCTAACTACACCTTTTTGCCCCTATTGTTTGGCGGACATTTCACTAAGCAGCCCTTGCAAGTGCAAATTTATACCCCAGTTGGCGATACAGAAACAGAACGCCCACTGATCATTTACTTGCATACGGGCAACTTTTTCCCATTCCCAGGCAATGGCTCTTGCGGCGGGGCATTAAATGACTCTTCGACCGTGGAGTTCGCTACACGCTTAGCCAAAATGGGCTATGTTGTAGCCGTAGCTGATTATCGCCTAGGTTGGAATCCGTTTTCTACCAATGAGTTGGTGCGTCGTTTTACCTTGATCAATGGTGCTTACCGTGGTGTTCAGGATGTGCGCTCTTGCATTCGTTACTTTCGGAAAACCGTTGCAGAAGGTGGAAACCCTTGGGGTGTAGACCCGAATAAAATTGTGGTTTGGGGTCAAGGCACTGGTGGCTATCTCTCTTTGGCAACGGCCTATCTCGATAATTTTAACGAAATTTACACCACTGCTGATCCCAATAAATTCAGACTTCCAATTGGCGGAGGCAACTTCTACCCAATGATTCAGCAATCCTACAATGGGGATATTAACGGCGAACAGGCTGCAATTGGCGTAGTAGATGCTACCTACAATGCGATTTCTATGTTCCCACTTGGGGACACGATGTACATTCCAAACACCCCTGGGTATTCTTCCACCTTCAATTTGGCGGTGAACATGGGTGGTGCATTAGGCGACAGCTCTTGGATGGATCCAGGTGGTATTCCACTGATCTCCTACCACGTAGTTTCTGACTTTTTCGCTCCGTGTGAAACAGATATTTTGAATGTTCCTACTGCAATGGGCCCTCAACCAGTTGTAGAGGTATCAGGTTCCTGCACCATGCAAGCAATTGCTAATGACTTCGGTCTTAATGATGTTTTTGATGGTGTTCCGGCCGGTCATGATCCTTATGGCGCCAATTCAGGGAGTAATTTTAACGGTTTTTACGCGTTCAAAAATACGCCTATTCCTCCTGGGGCTACTACTGAAACCTCAAGTCCCTGGGAATGGACTTCCTATAGTGGAGCACCAGCGCCTACCGCTACCGGCTGTTCTGTAGATGGCGCAGTTGCCCGTGCTTATATTGACACGATCATTGGCTACTACGCTCCTCGTGCCTGTGTTACGCTCAACCTCGGCTGTAATTTTGTGAACACCAAAGAACTCAGCGACCTTGAGGTTGGTTTGAAGGTTTCCCCTGTTCCGGCAATAGACGTGGTCAATTTTGTTTCTGAAAAAGAAAAGATGACCGACATTTATGTGTACGACCTGAATGGCCGTATGGTAAAAGCACACACAAGCATCCAAGCAAATTCTTTCCAAATGCAGCGCAATGCGTTGGTTCCTGGTTTGTATATTGCTGAAGTTCGCTACGAAAAGGGCTTTGTAAAGCGCAAGATTGTATTTGCAAACTAATTGAGTCTTTTCTGGATATGGTAAACGCTAGGCGGCGGCACGGATTTGATTCTGTGCCGCCGCTTGTGTTTTGTTGAGCCAGCAAGTTTTTAGCATTGAAATACCAAATTTACTTATTTTATTTGGTTTTTTACATATTGTTATGTATTTTTGGAAATACTTTCACGCTGAATCGCTTTTCAAAATAGAAGTGTGAAACAATCAGGTCTGCTTATATAATGCTTTTAGGCGACTGGTGAGTGGGTGTTTGAATCTGGGCATTTGTACTTTTGTCCAAGGTCGAATATTCACAAGTCCAAAGCCTTCGATACGCTAATATATCCTTACTTACTGCAAGTTCATGTGAAGTTTAACCTGCCGTGCAGGGGTATAATCAAGCCTTTGCACGGCACATTTTTTCTCCATCATGCGAACAACTTACCTATTTTGCTCATTCTGGGCCGCAATGAGTTTTAGCCAACTCGCTTTAACCCAGCCTGTCGAAACATTTGTCCAGTCTATTGATCCTAACCCACAAAACAACATCGCCGATAAGGCAACAAATATTTGGAGTATTGGGCAGAATCTCTATATCGTAAATGGTTACATAAATCTTCAAGGCAAAAGAAGCCAACAAATTATTCAGATTGATGCAAATACCCGCCAGATTATAAATCAGATCGGAATGGAAGGGCCGCAAGGAGATATTGTTATCAGTCAATCGGGGGGGTATTACATTACAGCCAACCAGGATATCCTGCTTACAGGGGAGTGGCGAGATTATGTAAATACCCGAATGCGCACTTTTATAGCAAAATTGGATAAGGATTTAGAAGTTTTATGGATCAATTATTATCCAGACTTGTTAGAGTTTAATGCTTATGGAGATGCTATAGCGGAGACTCCAATTGGTGATATTTTACTCTACCTCATCGAAGGGAAACCAACTTTAAACGACCCTTGGACTAATTCAGAAGGTTGGGTGCGTGTTGTAAAAACGGATGCCGCTGGTAATTTACTGTTTAACAAAATCATTCCGGATACTTTTTCTCAATCAGGCGGTTTTGGCGATCTGGTTCGGACAGACGATGGTAATTATTTGCTGAGTACCATAGTAAAAGGGTACTACTACCATGATATTTTTGGCACATATACCAGAAATTCAATTTTGCACAAAATAGACGAAGATGCCAACCCGATCTGGAGCAGAACAATCAACTATTGCAAATTTGGTCGCCAGGTGCCTGTTGTAGCGCCACTGACAGGCGGCGGCGGTACGATCATGTGGGAAAGAGATACCTTTATATCAGACCCTACAATAGCCCCGGCTTTCCCGGAAATGCACCGTTTTGACGAAAATGGACAGATCCTTTGGCATCATGAGTGGAATGACTTTGTCATTCGATTTGTTTATCGCACGGTTACTGCGGCAAACGGCGACGTGTTGGGCCTAGGGAGTTTCAAAAATTACAGCAAACGTAGAACCTGGCTGTTTCGGATTCGATCCGATGGCGAATTGCTCTGGGAACGGCATTATTCTGATTCCATACAACGCCCCTGGGCACCAGGATTGGAGATGCTAGATATGTGCGAAATGGAAGATGGGCGTTTGGCGGCTACAGGAATTGTGTTTGATACCAATTCCGTAGGCGGAATAAATATTAATATTGGCTTGTTGGTTTTGGATTCTTTGGGCTGTCTGGAACCTGATTGTGCAGGGCTTACAAAATTATCACAGGGGCTTTTGAGCCAATTACGCAGCCTATAGCATTGCCGCAATTGATTTGCTCGCCCAACCCGGCTTCCAATTTAATTTCTGTCAAACTTCCCACAACTTTAGCGCCTGGAATTCAACCGCAATCGCTTAGGTGCTATGATATTCAGGGCAGTGTGATCGCCGAAATCCCCTGGGGAAACTTGGAGATCGAGCAGCAAATTAAAGTCCAAAATTGGCCGCCAGGAGCCTATTATTTGATCTTTTGGAGCGGTAAATCCCCGCTGTTTAGCAGCAAAATTATTGTTCAACATTAAAATCCTTTGCACCATGAAAAATTTATTACTTGTATGTCTGATGGTTTGCTCCAATTTGTGCGGGTTATCCGCCCAAGGTTCCGATTTCGCTCCTTTAGGGGCCAAATGGTATTACAGTGAATTGGATTTTGCGCTAAGATCTGTGCCTCATATCATGGAATCGGTTAGTAAGGAAATCTATCAAGGCAAATTGTGCTCCAAATTGGTCGTCCAGTTACCGTCTGTTGGCCCACTCCCCAGCCCTACCTATGTCTATTCCCAAAATGACACCGTCTTTTTTTACAGCAACATAACCAATCAATTTGAAATGTTGTACGATTTTACGGCAGAGGTGGGTGATCAGTGGGTGGTAGGCGGGGTCTATTCCAGGGATAATAATGGAAATGTCCTTACGTCGGATACCATTACCGTAGACTCAATGAGTCTGCTTTCGATCAATGGAGGGAGCCTCAAAGTCTGGCATATCAGCCACGGTTTTTTCTATGACTGGGGGAGACGGATCGTTGAAAAGGTGGGTAATCTGAATCTTTTCGCGCCTAAGTACGCCATGTGGGAGCTTCAGGTTGGGCCTTTACGCTGCTTTGAAACCCCTGATACCGCGTTTCATTTTGCATCCTATCCATGCGATACCGTTTTCTGGACTTTTTCTGAGACCCAAAACCTGATTGTTCCTGAAACTATAAAGGTTTCGCCCAACCCGTTTCAAGAAAAAATTACCCTCTCCATTTCGGTTGCCGGGATGTTTGACCTCAGTCTTTATGATCCATTGGGTCGTTTGGTTGGCCGCTATCCAAGTGTATCGGACAAGCAGGAAATTCCTACGGGATCCTTGCCAAGTGGCCTTTATTTTTGGCAGGTGGAGCGTGCGGGCGTGCTGATCCAAAGTGGCAAATGCTTGAAGGAATAAAAATGTAGTCAATGTTAATGCGGCGACTCAGGAATCCTCCTTAGCCGCCGCTTCTTTTTTGCTGTAGTGATTATCTGTTTGTTTTGCAGCATTGTTTGTCATGTCGCAACGAAGTGAAGACATAGGCTGCTACCTTTGACCGTCTGAACAATTCCCCAGATCAACTGATAATCAAATCAGCCATCCATGAAAGTACTCATCCCCGTTGCCGGCGTCGGCACTCGCCTTAGGCCGCATACATACACCCAGCCCAAGCCCCTGATGCCAGTGGCTGGGAAGCCCATCATTTGTTT
>JBBQLD010000194.1:0-8472 GCA_038327555.1 Chitinophagales bacterium | reverse complement strand
ACGATGGTGAAATTTGGAGCCACACCAGTTATATCAATGCCAACTCCTGCGGAGTAGGTATCTCCAGTACCGCTACTGTTATCGGCAGAAGGCAGCCATGCTACACCATTCCATTTGAGCACTTCACCTACCATAGCACCTTGCGCGGCAAGATTAAGCGGCGTGGCTGCAGTTCCGTTTCCGGATAGTGCTGCACCAACGGTAATGGTGCCTGGCACCCACGATGCTCCGTTCCAACGCAGTACCTGACCATTCACTGCACCTTGTGGTGCTAGGCCCAATTGGCTGGCAACGGTGCCATTTCCGACGAGCGTGCCATTGGTTTGCACAATTTGTGTGCCCCAGTTATCGCCGCCAGCTGCTGCGGGGGTCACTGGAACCCAAGTCATGCCATTATATTGAAGGACTTGGCCATTGGACGCACCCATATTGTTGAGCTTTACAGCCGTAACAGCACCATTGATGAGGTTGTTGGTACCAATGGAGTTTGCAGCCATATCGCCGTTTACGACGACGTTTGCTTTGAGTTGGAGATTGTTGGAAGGGCCTGTTACGTCGCCATTAAAAACG
Source organism: Chitinophagales bacterium (assembly GCA_038327555.1). Taxonomy (GTDB): domain Bacteria; phylum Bacteroidota; class Bacteroidia; order Chitinophagales; family Saprospiraceae; genus M3007. The sequence continues at coordinate 7,902 of JBBQLD010000194.1, read as the reverse complement.
GTGGCGTTAGTCAGATCATCGGTGCCGTCAATATCACCCGCATTTATGACCACAAAGGTGCTGCCTGAAGGAGTAACTTGTATTCCCGCTCCGCCTAGCACGTTGAAGTTGCCGGTGGCATCTGCCGCTGGGGCCCAAGTGGTTCCATTCCACTTGAGCACCTGGCCATTGGCGGCGTTCATATCATCTAATTTATCGCCAGTGACGGCCTGATTGGCCAGGTCTGCTGTTACGATAGTACCATCAGCTATTTTAGCGGAGGTAACGGCACCATCTGCAATTTTAGCGGTCGTAACCGCATTGGCTGCAAGTTCAGCGGAGGTAACACCACCGTCTATAATTTCAGTTGATCCCACTGCATTGTCTGCGATTTCTGCGCCTGTTACAGCATTTGCCTTGATTTGTAAATTGCTGAATGGACCACTTACATCACCATTTGCTTGCGTGGCTGTGGTGATATCATCGGCTGCGTTAGTGTCGCCAGTGTTGGTAATGGTAAAATTGGGTGCACTGCCTGTGACACTGATTCCAGCACCACTGGTCAGGGCGACATTGCCAGAATCATCAGCACTCGGTGCCCAGGCGGCACCGTTCCATTTGAGCACTTGTCCATTCGCTGCGCCCATGTTGGCGAGTTTAGGAGCAGTAACAGCTCCATTGTTCAATTCATTGGAAGTCACTACGTTAGACTTCAATTGAATATTATTGTACGGGCCGCTCACATCGCCATCAAATGCCGTTGTTTGGGTTACGTCATCGTTAGGATTGGTGTCGCCAGTATTGTTGATCGTGAAGTTATTGAACCCGTTTGTGGCTACATTGATTCCGGTACCACTGTTTAGTCCAACTGCTCCAGGTTGTACGATTACTTTAGTAACGTTTGTTACACGGCCTTGAGCGTCGACGGTTATCACCGGGATCTCCGTCGCACTTCCGTGGGTGCCGGCTTGAACGCCGGTATTTGTTAGGCTAATAGTGCCCGTTGAAGTAACCGGACCGCCTTGTAAACCCGTGCCAGTATTGACTTGAGTTACAGTGCCGCCACCGGTTCCAGTACCTTGCAGATCATCAGCGGGTGTCCATGCTGTACCATTCCATTTCAGGATTTGACCTGATTGAGCACCTTGTTGTGAAAGTCCAACGGGGTTGTTGGCCAAACCATTGCCCGAAATGCCGTTGTTTGTAAATGCAGTTTGGGCACCCCAGTTGTCGCTACCACCTCCACCACCGTTTTGGGCGTAAAGTGCATACGGCACGCTAAGCAGTTCTGAATTGCCAATTTCATCAAAAACGTTTGGGGCGTTTTCAAGCAAAACAGTAAGGAATTTTGATCCGGCACTCCAGCTAATTCCTGAAAAGACGCCTACCTGCGCTTGGCCACGGCCAATGACGAGGTTTACTAAGCCAAACTCATTGGTCGAGCCTACGTGTTTTTCCTGATAATCTACCAAGCCATTGGGACTGCCATTTCGGATAGAAAAAAGCAGGGTAACGGTTTGGTTTGTGATGGGGTCGCCAGTTTGATTGTTGCGTACAATACACTGATAATTAATCCCTTGAGGTACATTTTGCCCGGTAACCGAAACGGCCACTGCGAGCAAAAACACTAAAGAAAGGAGAAAACGTTGTTTCATAATTTTATTAATCTTAATCGATTTGGAATGAAATGATTACAAACGCACTAGGCGCAAAAGCGCAGAAGCCTGCGATATAGGATCCTGTAAAAGGAGGAAATATACTCCGGGAGGCCAAGCCGAAGCATCAATAGCAGACCCTTCTGGTGTGTCAAGCATTTGATTTTCAAACATGGGTCGGCCAAGGAGATCAAAAGCAGATCCTAGGAGATACCCTTTTTTTTCTGGCGAAAAACGCAAGGTGGCCAAGCCTTCGGTAGGGTTTGGGAATAGGCTCATGCCCCAATCGACCAATTCTGAGGTGCCTACAAATGACATCCCACAAGGATCAGGTTGATGAAAACCTTGTGTGAAGGCGTATCCGCCACCTTGGAGTGTTTGTACAAACGGTTCACCTATCGTCCATGCAATATAACGGTTTGCTTGAATGCCTTGGCCTCCGGAGGAAGAGACCACATTCATGCAAACACCAAATTGTTGCGCAGTAGCAGAAAAATGAAGGAAAACGGACAGGAATAGTAATGAAAAGAATCGGTTCATGTAAATCAGTTTTGGTGATTAATTGGTGCTTAGGCGTTCCTCAAAAGAAGAAAGCTGAAAAAGCATGCCACAAAGTAATATAAATAGCAAAAATCTAGCCAGAAAAGTTAGGTATGTGTCGGGTTTTTGTCAATAATGGATGCCTTACATTTGAGGCTCTTTTACGAACTCACCCTGCTATGGTCACATTCCGAAGGCTTTTACTAAGCATTTTGTTGCTTTTTGCAATCTGCTCTTTGAACGCGCAGTCAAAAAAGGCACAACAAGTGCTACTCAATGAAACCCGCCGATTCGAAGCCATGATGCGGGCCGATACTGCTGCATTGAAGCCAATGCTGGCTCAAGAACTTGTTTATGTCCATTCCAATGCGTTGAAGGAAAACAAGTTGGAACATCTGGCCGCAATTGCAACGCGTAAATTAGTGTATCAAAAAATGGATCGCGAGGTCGTAAATGTGCGATTTTATGGCAAAACGGCACTTGTAGATGGCGTGGTAAAGGTGCAAGGCATTTTAAATGGCAACGCTTTTGAGGTTCGTTTGTTATACATAGCTGCTTACCGAAAAAAGCAAGGGATTTGGCAAATAGTACATTGGCAGAGCACTAGAACGCCTTGAACGTTGAGCCAATACCTTAATCTCACCTTGTCGTTTAAAATCAATCTTAATAGGGGGGCTGTACAGCATTAAACAACCAAAGTCTGACTACTTTTGCATCGCAAAAACTACTGACAAATATGCAATACCTTGGCGAACACCTTCTTCCCGGTCAACTTGGACACCTCTGCGCAGTGCTGTCGTTTGTGGCTGCACTTTTGGCCTCAGTTTCATTTTTCATTGCTACGCAGCGGCGCGATACGGTCCAATACAAGAGCTGGCGCAACTTGGGCCGTTATGCCTATGTTTTCCATGGATTGGCTACTCTGGGTATTATCGGTATGCTTTTTTGGATTCTGACGGGCAAAATGTATGAATACCAATATGCTTGGGCCAATGTGTCAGATGATCTTCCTGCCCGGTATGTTTTCTCTGCATTTTGGAAAGAGCAGCAGGGTAGTTTTTTGCTTTGGAGTTTTTGGCACATCATTCTAGGTATTGTATTGATGTTTCGAGCTGGAAAGTGGGAGACCTCTGTTTTAACCGTTATTGCCTTGGCTGAAACGTTGATCGCTTCCATGCTTTTAGGCTTGTATTTCAACGAATTCCGCTTTGGAGCAAGTCCTTTTGATTTGTTGCGTGATGTGATGGACGCCCCAATTTTTAGTCAAGCCGATTATCTGGCCAAAGTAAAGGGCAACGGGCTCAACCCACTCCTACAGAACTATTGGATGACGATTCACCCACCCACCTTGTTTCTTGGTTTTGCCAGTACGATCATTCCGTTTGCATATGCTATTTCTGGACTTTGGTTGCGCGAGCATAAAGCATGGCTGAAACCAGTACTGAACTGGTCGCTTTTTTCCGGGGCTATTCTTGGCACCGGAATCCTTATGGGGGGTGTTTGGGCTTACGAAGCCCTCTCCTTTGCGGGTTACTGGGCCTGGGATCCGGTTGAAAACACTTCGCTTGTGCCTTGGCTGACGCTGTTGGCTGGTATACATACCAACCTCATTGCACGTTCTACAGGGTATTCCATACGCAGCACCTACGGGTTCTACTTGCTTACCTTCATTCTTATTTTATACTCCACCTATCTAACCCGGAGTGGTATTTTGGGCGATACTTCAGTACACTCCTTTACTGAAATGGGTCTTGGACTACAGCTAATTATTTTAATTGCCGTGTTTTCGGGACTTGGATTATGGCTCTGGATCTTTCGATATAAGGACGTGCCGGAGGTAAAAGGAGAGGAAAAAACCACCAGCCGTGAGTTTTGGATGTTTATCGGCTCGCTCGTGCTGCTATTCTCTGCACTTTTAATGACCGGAGCAACATCGCTTCCAGTTTGGAATAAAATTGTCCAAATTTTTAACCCAGACTACGTCGGAGCAGCCTTGAAGGATCCAATGGAACACCACAACCGCTATCAGCTTTGGATTGCGGTTTTCATTGGCCTGCTTACCGGCGTGGCGCAATGGATGCGGTATAGCGAACAAAACTGGGCTACTCGAGCGCGTAGTTTTGGGCTTCATATCGGCATAGCCATTGTTGGAGCAGCTTTGCTCACCGCCCTGAATTCACTTTGGATAGACATCCGAGCCTGGCAGCTTTTTGCTTTTTTGTTTGCAGGCATGTTTACGTTGGTCGCCAATTTGGATTATCTGATTTCGGTGTTAAAAGGCAATCTAAAACTTGCCGGTTCAGCGGTGTCGCACATGGGATTTGGTATTTTGCTCCTTGGAATTTTAAGTACAGGACTGGGGAAAGATTGGATTTCGGTCAACACTTTTGCGATGGAAGGTTTGATCGAAGGGGCTGACGATGAGGCACTTCGGCGCAGTGTAATTTTGATGAAAGACGCACCTATGCCCATGCGTGGATTTACAGCTACCTACGGCAAGGATACTTTGGAGCGCCAAACGCGCAGTTTTAGCGTCAATTTCCAACGCCGCGATGAGGCGGGTGGCTTTACTGGAGAAAATTTCACCTTGTACCCCAATGTGATGTACGATCGCCAGTTTTCAAAAGTAGTGGCGAACAATCCATCCACCCAGCATTACTGGAACTATGACGTATTTACCCTTGTGTCGTCTTTGCCTAAGGGAGAACTTGATCCGGAATTTGCAAAGCAACAGGAAGATAGCCTGAAATATGAAAAATATGAGGCAGTAGTTGGCGACACGATTTTTACTAAAAAGCATTATCTCGTAGTAGAAAGTGTAACCAAAATGCCGCAGCACCCTGAATATCGCCCCGAAAAAGGAGATTTGGCGGTAGGGGTTAATCTTCGTGCCTATGCCCTTGATGATCCCAAGGCATATCCTGTTTCGCCCATGCTTTACATCCGGCCCGCAAAGGGTGGCTTCGCTTTGCACTCAGATGTGGGTCAGTTGCAGATGAAAGTCAGGCTAAACGAGGCTTCCATGGAGCATATTTTCAAAACCGAGGAGGCACTGAAATATACCAATTTTGGGGTGAAAGAGGGTAGTGTATTCGAGTTTAAGGGTTACCAAATTCGTTTTTCAAAGGTCATAAAAGAGGTTCAGCACCCCTCCTATGCACCTGAGCCGGGAGATATCGCAGTAGCTGCGGGACTGGAAATTACTGCACCAGATGGAAAGAAAGCAGAGGCCGCACCCGTTTACCTTATACGCAACAATCAGCCCTTTAGCCTAAAAGACGAAGCTTCCGCTTTTGGATTACATTTTAGATTTGAGAATATTGACCCCAAAGCAGGTTTGCTCACCATTGGAGTGGCAGGTACACCCGAAAATCAGGGTGGTATCCCTGTCGAAATAGCTGAAAATGCTGCGCGTTCCGATTATATTGTTTTAGAAGCCATTATTTTTCCTGGAATCAATTTAGTGTGGATTGGCTGCATCATGATGTTGCTTGGTCTTGCAATCAGTGTTTGGAAGCGTTTTCGATCTTGAACAATGAATAATGAACTATGAACTATGAAGTATGAACTATGAAGTATGAACTATAAAGTATGAAGTATGAAGTATGAACTATGAACTATGAACTATGAACAAATTAATAGCCTCACTATCATAGTTCATACTTCATACCTCATAGTTCATAGTTCATACTTCATACTTCATACTTCATACTTCATACTTCATACTTCATACTTCATACTTAACACTTCGCTGTTAAACTTTTGCAAACCAATTGGATTGGATAAACGAGGCGTTTTTGTTGTACTCTACTTTTGCACCAATTAAAATTTATCCATTCTAAAACTTTCACCTTCAATATTTCAAACATGGAAAGGAATAAACAAGTCCAAATTGGCCTGCTCGCTTTGCTCGCAGTTTTGTTAGTGGCCAACCTTATGGGCGGCGGATTCAAAAATTGGTTCGGCCAATCTGAAGCCGAAAAGATAAATGAATCAGCAGCATCTTTCAGCGCTTCTGGTCAATCAGGAAACATCCCCGGAACCAACGAAAATGTAGCTCCTGTGCCTGCCGGTCCAGCTACAACGATCCAATACGTTCAGCCTGTATTCGATTTCGGTTCTATAGATGAAGGCGAAATCGTTAAACACGCTTATAAATTCAAAAACACGGGTGGCGAGCCATTGGTCATCAGTAACTGCAAGGGTTCTTGCGGCTGTACGGTACCAACTTGGCCTAAGGAGCCTATTCCGCCCGGTGGTGAAGGCGAAATTAAAGTTGAATTTAACTCAAAAGGCAAGCCTGGTCCACAAAGCAAACGTGTGACCGTTACGGCAAATACCACTCCTACGGAGACTTTTATCGAGATAAAGGGTGAAGTACGAGGTAAAGCACTGCCTGTTGTAAAGGGCGAATAATATATATCCTCCTTGGATAATTTCGAGGGCCTGGCAACGAACGCGTTGCCAGGCCCTCTTGCTAAGGAACGGGTAAAAAATTCGCAAGATGATCTCCCATTTATCCCTGCCTATACCCTTACGCTGGGCTGATTTTGATCCTAATTTTCACCTGCGCCACTCCGTATATTACGATTTTGGAGCCACAGCTCGACTCAATTTTTGAGTTCAATTACATTTACCCCGGCATCATCAAGCCAGGAAGCTGATTGAAGCCTATCCAACGATATTTCCCCAATCCAATAGCGTGCTGACCCGGAGATATATCGTTCGGTAATGTTCAAAAAGTCACTTTCAGCTATTTGTCCTTCCCAATCGTGCCGAACGTAAATCTTTAATTTAGTTTCGCTTGTATCAAAAGACGTCCCATCCTGGCTAAATTTTCGGTACTCATATTTGTAATGATAGCGCAGCGCTGAAATGTCAGACAAAACGGCACAGCCCGTTGCCTTGTCCCCCGCGCCTTTACCGACAAACATCTGATGTTCTGAAAAGGCGCTCTCCAGCGTAACGGCATTGTATTCTTGCCGAACACTTGCATAGCGATGATTTTTAGATACAAATCGCGGAAGGCAATAGGCGGCAACTTTGTCGTTTTCGCGAAAGCATCGGGCCACAAGTTTCAAAATACAGCCTCGGCTCCGGGCAAATTCGATATCAAAATCATTCACTCGCCCAATCCCGAAATGAAGCACTTTTTCTGGCTGCACAAATACTCCGAAGGCATGGAGCACTAAGATACAAAGTTTAAATTTTGGATCAAAACCATCCACGTCAAGCGAGGGGTCACTTTCGGCAAATCCATGGATTTGCGCAAATTTCAAGGCTTCGGCAAAGCTTAGGTTCTCTTCAAAAATTTTGCTCAAAATTACATTCGTGGTGCCATTAAAAATGCCCTCAACAGATGTAAGCAAGTCATTGTCATAGTATTCCTCCAGATTTCGAATGATAGGGATACTTGCGCAGCAGGAGCCTTCATACAGAAAAGGTGAGCCGGTTTTTTGCTGGAGTGCATACAACTCAGGTAGCCTGTGCGCAATCATTTTTTTATTGGCCGACACCACTGCTTTGCCCCGCTCGAGTGCGCCCGACACGATTTCAAATGCTGCCTCAGCGTCGTCAATGAGTTCTACTACCACATCAATCTCTGGATCATCCAAAATGTCCAACGCGTTGGTTGTAAAAAAATGACTCTGCACAGGCCTGGGTTTTTCAGGATGCTTGATACAAATACGTTTAATGTCGGCGCGAATACCTTTGGTTTCATGCAATA
>JBBQLD010000193.1:0-8492 GCA_038327555.1 Chitinophagales bacterium | reverse complement strand
GGCGCGACGAAGGATTGTAGCGGGCTCTCCATGACTGAGGCGCAACAAAGTATCAGTTCAAAAGAGTCGAACAAACCGTCAAAGACTTCGTGCCCCTGCCACTAGTCCTGCGGGGGTTTCAAGCCGAAGCTGTCCGGGCGTTTTTGGCGTCACCAGACCCTGTTCTATCGCGATCGTGACGGTTCCGATCGTGCCATGGCCGCACATAGGCAGACAGCCACTGGTTTCGATAAAAAGCACCGCCACATCATTTTCAGGCTCGTGTGGCGGGTATAAAATGCTTCCACTCATCATATCGTGGCCGCGGGGTTCGAACATCAGGGCATGGCGAATCCAATCGTATTCGCGCAGGAAATGCTGGCGTTTTTCGCTCATATTTGCCCCAATCAGGTTGGGACCGCCGCCTGCTACTAGTCGGACGGGATTGCCACAGGTATGTGCGTCGATGCAGAAGAAGGTTTTTACGGCCATTTTTTGTTTAAATGTTGATTTTGAGATTTGGTTATTGGGTTATTTGGGTGGCGAAGCGTGGATACTCGAATAGCCAAATCATCAGATCGCCTAATAACCCAAAAAAGAGGCCGCTAAGATTGGACAAGTTTTGTAAATTTGAGGAAGGAAGTAATCTTAAGCCTGGCTTCCACATGATGTGTGCGTTCTAACCGCCCTTAAAGGTTTTGGTCTTACGTTTACTAAACCTTGAAGGTTTAGTAAACGTAAGGCCAAAAATTTTCAGAAAAAACAAAGACTTTTGCAGGCAGTAGTACTGAACCGCGTACCGCCCGTTTAGGGCCACTATTCAATGACTTGACCAAAACATGAAAGAACTAAAAAGTTATCTCGACGCGAATAAACAACGCTTCCTCGACGAATTGCTCGAACTCCTCCGCATCCCTTCCGTGAGCGCTGACCCAAAGTATGCTGGTGATGTGCGCCGCATGGCCGAAGCCACCGCCAATCACCTCAAAGCCGTGGGCGTAGATAAAGTGGAAGTCTGCGACACTGCGGGCCACCCCATTGTATATGGCGAAAAAATGGTAGACGCCAAAGCCCCTACGATTCTGGTGTACGGCCACTACGACGTGCAGCCTGCCGACCCGCTCGATCTTTGGGACAGTCCGCCGTTTGAACCCGTTGTAAAAAAGACCAAGAATCACCCGGAAGGTGCCATTTTTGCTCGTGGCGCTTGCGACGACAAGGGCCAGGTGTTCATGCACGTCAAGGCATTTGAGATGATGTCAAAAACCAATAACCTGCCTTGCAACGTCAAGTTCATGATCGAAGGCGAGGAAGAAGTGGGCTCGAAACACTTGGAAAAATTCTGCCTGGAAAACAAGAAAAAACTCGCCTGTGATGTAGTGTTGATTTCTGACACCAGCATCATTGACAACAATACCCCGAGTATCACGGTGGGTCTGCGCGGTCTTTGCTACATGGAAGTTGAAGTGGTGGGCCCAAACAAAGACCTCCACTCTGGCGTGTACGGAGGCGCAGTAGCCAACCCGATCAATGTACTGTGTCAAATGATCGCCTCGCTGCACGATGCCAAAAAACGAGTAACCGTAAAAGGCTTTTATGACGACGTGCTAAAAGTGAGCAGCAAAGAGCGCAAAGGCATGAACGCGGCGCCATACAATGAAAAACAATACATGAAAGACCTTGGCGTATCCGAACTCATGGGCGAAAAGGGCTACACCTCGGTGGAACGCACGGGCATCCGGCCCACGCTTGACGTGAACGGCATCTGGGGCGGCTATATCGGCGAGGGCGCGAAAACGGTGCTGCCGAGCAAGGCATTTGCCAAAATTTCTATGCGTCTAGTGCCAGATCAGGATCCGAAGAAAATCGAAAAGATGTTCCAAAAACACTTCGAAGGACTCGCGCCAAAATCCGTGAAGGTCAAAGTGACGGCGCATCATGGTGGCTACCCGGTGGTGGTGCCGACCAATTCGGTAGAATACAAAGCCTCTGAAAAAGCGCTGGAACAAGCCTTCGGCAAAAAGCCGCTCCCACAGCGCGGCGGCGGTAGTATCCCAATTGTGGCGATGTTTGATCAGGTCTTGAACGCCAAATCGGTGCTCATGGGCTTTGGCCTGGATTCGGATGATATTCACTCGCCGAATGAGCATTATGGGTTGTTCAATTACTACAAGGGGATTGAGACGATTCCTTGGTTTTATAAGTTTTATTCGGAGATGAAGAAGAAGTAGGTGGCTCCACGCCCACAAAATCCAATCGGATATCGGAAATTGCAAATCGGATATCGGAAATAGCTTTAATTTCCGATATCCGATTTGCAATTTCCAATATCCGATTGTTTTGCACTCGATTCAAATAAAAACCAACCCACGTCAACATGGTACTCCAAACACTCATCGCTACTGCCGTAGACTATATCGTAAAAGGCATGACACAAACAGGGGCGTGAACGCCCCTTATCCCGACGGCCTAAAGGCCGTGCTACCGGTCACGATCAGTGCAAAACTATTGACCTATGGATACGAATACCATTTCTTCTGTTAACGCCCCGCGCAAGAAGATGCCTGCGGAGGTGTTTGTGAAGCAATCCAAATTTGTCAAATTTTTAAAAGTTGACAAATTTTCACCTCCCTCCCTTATCTGGCTTACGAGATGAATGCCTATTTGGATGAATTGAATTTGAATCCCAATAACTCTAATCGTGGGGAACGGTGGATGCTCCGACTCAACAAGTACTCAACGAATTATGGAAATGATTGGCTTTTAGGTGCAAAAAGAACTTTTTGGGCGGTAGTAATCTGCTATTCTGTATTCTGTCTTTGCCAAGGCATTATCTTCAATATTGAATTAAAAAGTATGGGTAATTTGATAGAATTTGTCAGAATAGTATCTTATGCCCCTTGTTATCTCAACCCTTTGCGAGATTTAGATTCCGTTGCTCCAATAGACGAAAAAGATATCAATCCTTTGGCGCGTATTTGGGATTTCATCAGTCGAATCATAGTTGCATACTTCGCCTACCAAACCATCCAAGCCTTCCGAAAACTAGGAAAATCAAGCGGGTAAATCGGTCAGATAGCTTTGAGTCGTCAGACGAATAAAACCCAAGCACAACGAAACACCTATGACAAAGAAAAAAACGCAACCCACTGTCCTCGCCCCTACCAGTAGAGACGCGGCGGGCAAACCGAAACCTTCATCCCGGCCTCCTTTAGCCGCCGTAGCTTCAGCGAGGGAGGGCCAAAACTGGTTCCTCCTCACACTCGGCGCACTCCTCGCCGCCATTTTAGCCGCCTTCAGCGGCGCCTTCGGACATGAGTTCGTTTCCTGGGACGACCATGTGTACGTTTACGAGAACCCGATGATCCTGAACCCCACGGCGGCGAGTTTTAAGGCATTCGGGACTCAGGTGGTGTCGCTGAACTACCACCCGCTCACCATGTGGTCGCTGTGGCTGAATTCGGCGTTGTTTGGCGCAGGGGCCAAGTCCTTCATCGTGACCAATGTGCTGATCCACTGGATGAATGCCGGGCTGCTGTGCTGGCTGGTATGGCTGCTCACGGGACGGCAATATCGCTCGGTGGCTTTGCTGACGGCATTGTTGTTTGCCATTCATCCGTTACGGACGGAGTCGGTGGTGTGGGTGTCGGAGCGCAAGGATGTGCTCTACGTTTTCTTCTTCCTCGCAGGCTGTATTTCCTATTGGCGGTATTTGGAAACGCAGCGCAGTACGAAACTTTGGTTGGCGCTCGGACTCATGCTCTTGTCCTGTTTGTCCAAGGGTGTTGCAGTGGTTTTTCCACTCGTGTGTCTACTACTTGATTATTGGCATGGGCGATCCCGAGAACTCGGGAAAGCGAAAGTATGGCTCGAAAAAATTCCCTTGTTTGCGGTTTCCCTGCTCTTTGGCCTCATCGCGCTGGATGTACAAAAAGGTGGCGATTTTCATGGATTACTGACGCTTTCTACCGAAAAAGCCAAGGCCCTTTCCAGCGTTTTTGGCTTCGACCAGAAACTGCTTTTTGCAGGCTACGGTTACATGATGTACTTCTTAAAAACCTTTGTCCCGCTCGATTTGTGCACGTTTTATCCTTACCCTACCGAGGTTCAATTGCGCGGCTGCATCTATCTTGGCGGAGCGGTTTTCATGCTGACTACCATCGCTCTTGCAGTTTGGAGTATTTTCCGGCTGAAACCTGCCCCCCAAGACTCCGCAGGCGAAGAGGAGCATGGGCAACCGAAGTCAAGCGTCCTGGCCTTCGGTTTTGGATGGGTAATGGCTACCGTTTTGCTCGTGTTGCAATTCATTTCGGTAGGTGTGGTCATCATGGCCGACCGATATTTTTACCTACCCTCTGCTGGCGTTTTCTTCATGCTGACTTATGCGGCGGAAGTATATTTTTTGAAAAACAAACCCGAATTGCGCAAAGTTTGGTGGGCTATCATTGGCCTGTTTGTGATCTGGTGTCTTTGGTTGAGTCGCGAACAAACCAAGACCTGGCAGAATTCTGAAACCCTCTGGCAACAGGTGCTGCGTTATTACCCTGCCGAAGACCAGGCCCTCGAATCGCTGGCCAACTGGTATGGCAAAATGAACCGAGTGCCTGAAGCCGAACAAATGCTCGAACGTGCCGTGCAGGATGGCTGTACGCGCGCCAACGTATTCAGCGCGCTGGCAAACTGTATTGCGATCAAAGCCAACACGGCCAAAGATCCAGCCGCACAGCAAACCCTTCGTGACCGGGCGTTTTCGCTGTACGCCCAATCTATCGCACTAAATCCGAACAATGCTGACACCTATTTCAATCGGGCTTTCACCGCGCTCACAATCTATCCCGAACGCGCCATCGCTGACCTTGACACCGCTGCGATGCTTGCCCCACACAAAGCCTTGCAATTCAAACAAATGCGAGGCACCACACTGAACAACCTCAAACGTTTCGCTGAGGCCGAACGAACGTTGACCGAAGTCATCGAAACGATGGAAAAATCGCCGCAGACGCTTAAAATAGCTGAAGAAAAACAGCGTTACTCAGATGCCTATCTGGAACGAGCGGTATCGCGGTTCAACAACAACAATCGGGCAGGCGGATTGGCGGATGCGGAAAAGTCAGTGAGCATCACGCCTCAAAATCAACGAGCCACAAATCTGCTGGCAAGGATGCGCGAGATTGCGGGGCAGTAAGTACCGTTGAAAAGCATTTTTCACAAATAAAACGCTCATAACATGCGCACGGCTTACAATACCAAATCGGAATAGCAGTTCAGCGGCAACAATATTTTGAAAGGTGGTTGATGCATTATCCCAGACAATAAGTTGAGTCGGAACATAGGCTAAACTGAAAATTCCAGTTAGTACAACCATGATATATAGCGCTCCGGCTATTCTAGCGTTTTTTTTGTTTGAAATTATTACTTCTGTATTCGACATTTTTTCATTTATATTTTCGATACCTGTTTAGGCCACTTCCAGGCATACCAAACAATTTGCAGGGTAACTAAACTTTCAACAATTGCTAGAAATACATAAAAAGTATACCAAGACTTGGTATTTGTACAAGCAATTAATACCATAATGCCCGTGAAAAATATCCCAAAAATAATATTTAACCACCTGCTTATTTTAGGCTTCAAAAGCAAGGATAGCATAACCATTAAAGCAGGAATTGCCAATAATACTGATGCCCCAAATAGTTTAGTTGGGTTATCCAATAAATTTTCTCCGTTAATTAATCCTTCAATTTTTTGAGGGACATACAATTCAAAATAGTCGCCATATAAATAGCAAAGCGTCACTGACGTCCAGAGTACTGAAAGTTTGGTTTTGGTGTTCACTTTAAAATCTTCAAGTTCGCCCATTTTAGTCTTTTTTGAATTAAAATTGTTTGAGTGAATGCGTTTTTTGGAGACTTAAGTGCCTGATATTCAAATACATATATAACTACAACCCCCAATATAGTTCATACATAATACTTCATAGTTCATACATCATACTTCATAGTTCATACATCATACTTCATAGTTCATACATCATACTTCATACTTACTCATAGCGCAACGACTCAATCGGATCCAGACGCGCCGCTTTCATAGCTGGATAAAAACCCGATACCATGCCCACAATCATGCAAAGGGAGAAACCAAGCAACATCCAAAGCCATGGAATCAGGAAGGTTCCGCCAAGTACAACAGTCATGATGTTGCCAATTAGGATGCCCAGAAAAATGCCGACCAATCCGCCAATTTGACAAATGGCAATGGCCTCGGTAAGGAATTGGAGCATGATACTTCGGCGGGTGGCGCCAAGCGCTTTGGAAATGCCGATTTCGCGGGTGCGCTCCGTCACACTAACCAGCATAATATTCATTAGACCGATGGCTGCACCAAGTAGGGTCATCAGGCCAATGGCCACCGCGGCAAGGCGCAGCGTTACCGTGTTTTCTTTAAGGATAGCCACGATGCCGTCGCTAGCAAAAAGCTCAAAATCATCCTCTTCACCGGGTCTTAGGCCACGAATTTGGCGAAAAAGACCTGTAGCTTCTGATTGCGCCCCATCCATGACTGTCGCGTCTTGCACGGCCACCATGAGGAAATAATCCCGGTCGTCGCCAGCGCCAAAAAGCGCTTTCACATTGACGAGCGGGGCGTACACTTTTCGGTCGCTTGATTCATTCATTGAAGAACCTTTGGTGGCCATAACTCCCACTACTCGGTAGCGGTGTGCGTTTACGGAAATGATTTGATCCAAGGCCTTTTCGTTTTTGCTGTCGAAAAGGATTTTCACGATATCTGACCCAATGACCGCTACTGGCGCGCCGCTTTCGACTTCTATCTTTGAAAAATTGCGCCCAGAAGCGATTTCCACTCCTTTTACATCCATAAAATTCTCGTCTGCGCCGTTGAAAATCACATTCGGGTTTGTCTTCTTTTCGCCAAATTTCACCGTTGCGCTACCCGTTCCGTAGCATCCCACAGCGACTTTTGCAGGGTAATCAAAACGCTCTTTGAATTCCATGGATTGTTTGTACGTCACAGGTTCAGACGCTTTTTGCTGTCTACCATGACGATTACTTTTCACATCACTGTCCTTCCGTTCGATGCTAAAAGAGTTGGCCCCAAGATTCGAGAGGTTATCGCTGAGTGAAAATGCAATGGCGTCAATGGCCGTCAGAATTCCTACCAGCGCCATGATCCCAAATGCAATGATGAGCAAGGTGAGCACCGAGCGCAACATATTGGCTCTGATGTTTTTAAGGGCCATGCTGAGTATTTCTGAATAAGGCATATTTTTAAATTTAAAATGTGGCAAACTCCACCTGAGTCTTAAAGCTTTGGCGTTCCAAAAGTAGCACACGATATGCCGCTATTTTTTGCTAATAGAGACAAGGTTTTTAAAATTCGATAAAGTGCAGCCTTTATAGGGTCTAAAAAATGTAGGGAGCAATTTTGGCCAAAACACGCCACCCGACTTTTGTGTTCTTTTGTGGTTCAATCAAACTGATGGCCTTTTGGAAAAAACGCACCTCTCGCCCGCCATTTTCGCCCAATTTCCGAATATTGCGGCGGCACAAAGCACCCGTCATGGCGGTATCAGCCCTTTACCCTACCAATCGCTGAATCTGGGCAAAAGCACTGCCGATGACCCTGCCAATATAGCCGAAAACCGTCAACGATTTTGTGCCGAACTGGGTTTTCAGCCTGCGCAAATGGCCTGGGCCAGGCAAGTGCATGGAGACCAAATTAGGCAAGCTACTGCACCCGGCGGAAGCCAGGGTTTTGATGCACTGGTGACAAATGTGCCAGGCATATTGCTGGCGGTTTCGATAGCGGATTGTACGCCGATTTTAGTGTACGATGCCCGACAGCAGGCAGTGGCTGCCATTCATGCTGGATGGCGCGGTACAGTGGCTGAGATTGTGACTAAAACCATGAATTATATGGAACAAAGCTTCGGAACGCAGGGCATAGATTGCTTTGCCTACATCGGCGCCTGCATTGATGAATGCTCTTTCGAAGTTGGCAATGAGGTGGCGGAGGAATTCACGGAGTCCTTCAAACGCTTTGATGTCGAGCGCGGTAAGTTTTTTGTCGATTTGAAAAAAGCCAATGCTGCGCAGTTGCATGGGTTTGGTATTCCGCAAAATCAAGTTGAAATCTCGCCTTATTGCACAGTGGTACATCATACGGACTTTTTCTCGCACCGAAAAGATGCCGGGGTTACGGGTCGGGGAATGGGAGTGATTGGATTGCGGGGGTAGGGAAGCAGCATAGCTCGGCGCCAGCGCAGGGCCACCTGGTGTTTTAGGCATAAGATTTTGCGGGATTATTTGGTGAAGCACTATGATAATCCGGGGCTTGGCTTCAAGCGGTGAGCTAAGTTTTGCGCAAAATCCTTACTTTTGTTCTCAAATAAAAAATTATGCAAGCCTATCGCACACATTCGGTTGTCCACAATGGTCAGGTGACGGTTCAACTGCCAGAGGGTTTCGAGAATACGGATGTCGAAATCATCG
>JBBQLD010000192.1:0-8516 GCA_038327555.1 Chitinophagales bacterium | reverse complement strand
AAGGCGGCCCAACCCCTTGTGTCAGGTCTTGATTCCACCCAAATTGAAGCCTTTTTGGAAGGTGTTCCAGCAGGCATGGCAAGGCTGGTGGGCGTTTGGGGGGATCAAAATTTTCTGGCAGATTCGGCGGCAGTCGATGCTTCCGGGCACCTGATTCTTCGCCGAAAGAAACTCCTGCCCGCTGGATTTTACACTTTTTTGCTGCCTGGAATGAAGAATCTATCCATCCTGATGGACAAAGATCAGCGCATGACCATTCGGGCTAAAATTCAGGACGTCATGGGTACCTTGCAGGTGGAAGGATCCCTTAACACGGATCTTTTTTACCAGAGTATCCGCTATCAAACGAAGCAGGAACCTGAATTGGCGCAAACAACCGCCACGATGAACAAAACGGGCGTCAATTCCCCTGAATATTTTCAAGCAAAACAACGTCAGGCCCAAATTCTGGAGGAGCGAAAGGCTTATCTAAGCGGGATTTACAAGCAATATCCAGATGCGTTTTTTAGCAAATTCAAAACTGCAGGGCAAAACCCCGACTTTATTGAATTTAGAAAGCCCAACGGCGACATGGATACCATGCGTCAGCTCATGAATTACCGCGAGCACTTCTGGGATGGCGTCGATTTTAGCGACGATCGATTGCTGAACACCCCCGTAATTGGCAATAAACTCAAGCGGTACATCAAAGAATTGACCCCGCAGCACCCCGATTCACTCATTAAAGTGGCCGATCCGCTTATCCGCCGTGTGATTAGTCACCGCCAGTATTTTAAATATTTTACGAACTGGATTGCCCTGCAATATGAAAACACGAAAACTACTGTGATGGATGGCGAGGCAGTTTACGTCCATATCATCAAAAACTATTTCACCCCAGAACTTGCCTGGTGGGAAAAGCCCGAAAATTTGGCCCCGCTACAAACGCATGTCTGGGAAATGGAAGCCAGCCTCATAAATCGTAAAGGCCCTGATGTGCGCGCACAGGATGTGAATGGTCAATTTAAGTCCATCTACGAAAAGACTGCGCCGATTATCGTCGTATTTATGTTCAGCCCCGATTGTGAGCATTGCCAAAAGGAAGCTACAGAGGTTCAGGTGATTTATGAAAAATGGAAAACCAAAGGCGTAGATTTTTACGGCATTGCGGTGAGTACCACGGACGAGGAATGGAAAAAATTCGTAAAGGAAAAAGGCTTCACGTTTACGAATGTTTTCGACCCGACCAATCGTGCCATCTACGCCAAATATTTTGTGGATATCACCCCGGAGATTTATGTGTTGAATAAAGACCGCATAATCGTGGGCAAAAACCTGCATCCCAATCAGCTAGAGACCATTTTTGAGCGGGAGCTTAAGAAGGCGGCTTTGGGTCATTGATCGTCATTCGTCATTTATCGTCATTCGTCATTTATCGTCATTCGTCGTTATTCGTCGTTGGGTCATTAATCGACATTAATAATGACCTAATGATCCTAAATGACGAATGACGATAAATGACGAATGACCAATAATGACGAATGACAATTATCAATCATTCCCGTTCAAATCCCAGTTATAATCGTTGAAGATCACTGTGGCACTGCTTTTCAATTTTGTTTCTGCGTATTGATTCAAGAAATTTTTCAGATCACCAAACTCCGCTCCATACCAATCGAAGATCTTGGATACTTGTGCTCGAGTGCTTGACAGGGTATTGTATCTTTTATCATTGACAAATGCCCGGGCACGTGCTTCGAGGGAAGTTTCAAGGTTTTCTGCGGTGTAGGCGTGATTCCAGATCGGAGGACAACTTTTGGCCGCACAATTGACCGCGAAGTGAATGCGGGGATCTTTGAATTGAGGCCGCAGAATATCGTTCTCGATGTTGTTGAGGCTGTATTTTTTGTCACCAATTTTGATGCGTCGTACATCCCAGGTTTTCCCACCGTCGAAGTTTAAGATGCTTTTTGTGGGGTAATTATCCACGATTAGCTTGAGGGTAAAGGCGTTATAAGCATTTATCCAAAAAGCCATTTTCTCATCTTTAGTCCAGATTTCCTGCACAGGATTGTCTGAAAGCAGCTGACAATAAGCGTCTAGTGCAGCTTTGTCGGCTTTCAAGGCTTTATAATTTACTTTACCAAGATCACTGACGTGTTTTTGAAGGAGGGAATCCAGGAGTTGGTGATTTATGGCGTTGTTGATTGGGGTATTGCGGGCCTCATTTGCAGTTGATGCCTGCTCCGTCGTGACTACGGCGGATAAAGAGAGTGCTGTGGGTGGGGCGATTGCTGTCTGGAGCAAAAAGACTAGCGCGGATACAATTGAAATATTGAGCATGATAAGTTGTTTTTCTTGCTGTAATCTTACCTAAAAACGCCCGGAATAGTTTTTCGTTGCAGTAAATGCTGCGTTCATCGTTAAATTGTTACCACGCGGACAAGGGTTGGTTCAGGTTTACTAATTTTGCACTTTTAAACGTTTACCCATTTACCCGCCGTAGCCTTGGCGAAGGAGGGTCTTTTCAGTCTAAACATATAGGAGCCAACTTATTCCTTAAACCATCTCCCAACTTAACCAAAGCCAGCCATCACTAAAAACTCCTACACAAGTGTCCGTAAAAGTATCCAAACTCAGCAAGATATACGGCCTCCAGCACGCTGTAGATGGCATTTCATTCGAGGCACACAAAGGTGAAGTGCTCGGTTTTCTTGGTCCAAACGGAGCAGGGAAAACCACCACCATGAAAATCATCACGGGCTATCTTCCTCAAAATGAGGGCCTTGTTGAAGTCTGTGGCTTTAATGTAGAAACCAAACCCATGGAGGCCCGCACTCGTGTCGGGTATTTACCTGAGCATAACCCGCTTTATCGGGAGATGTATGTTCGCGAATACCTGGCCTTCACCGCAGGGCTTCATCAGGTGAAAAACATAAACAAACAAGTGGACGAAATGGTGGAGCGTACCGGACTTGGTAGCCATCGGCACAAGCAGATTGGCGAATTATCCAAAGGGTATCGCCAGCGTGTCGGACTAGCCCAGGCCATGCTCCACGATCCAGAGGTGCTAATTTTGGACGAACCCACCAGTGGACTCGACCCTAACCAAATCGTCGAAATTCGCCAACTTATCAAAGATCTGGGGAAAGAAAAAACGGTCATTCTAAGTACCCACATCCTTGGAGAAGTAGAGGCTGTGTGTGACCGGGCCATCATTATCAACAAAGGAAAACTGGTGGCCGACGCACCGATTCAAGCACTCAAGCAACAGTTTGCCGGACAAACCGTCGTTACGGCTGAATTTGCTGAAAGTGCCGACAAAAACGCGCTGTCAAAAATCAAAAACGTCCACGCCGTCAAAAGTCTTGGAAAAAACAAGTGGCAGTTTTTTGCCGCTTCAGGCCAGGATATTCGAGCAGAAGTTTTTGCTTTTGCCGTTGCTAATCGATTGACTTTGTTGGAGTTGCACAAAGCAGAGCATTCGGTGGAAGATGTTTTTCAACAATTGACGAAGTGAAGCGCATTCTCGTAACTTTGTCCAAATTTTAAAGATATGAATCCATCTTTGCTAAGTCGAATTACTGTTAACCCAAATGTTTGCTTTGGCAAGCCTACAATTCGTAACATGCGTTATTCTGTCGAGGTTTTGCTCGACTTGCTTTCAGCAGGGATGACCATTGAGGAGATTTTGGAAGATTACGATGATTTGGAGCGCGAAGATATTCTAGCATGCCTTGAATTTGCTTCTCGGATGGTGCAAGTGAAAAGTGTTCACAAAGTGCTGTTGGCGGCATGAAATTTCTCTTAGATGCCCATTTCCCTCTAACCCTTAAATCATGGCTGAAAAGTCGAGGCCATGATGTTGTGCATACACGAGACTTGCCTCGCAAAAACTTGTCTGATTTAGAAGACTTGCTGCAAGAATATTCCGTTGTTGAAATGAATTACACTGACATTCTTGTGCATTTTTGAAACCCATGCTGCCCATTTTCAAAAAAGAAATCAACGCATTCTTCTCCTCCCTCATTGGCTACATCGTCATCGGGGTATTTCTGATACTCATGGGCCTATTGCTCTGGGTGTTCCCAGAATTTAGTATCCTAAATGGGGCTTATGCCAATCTGGACACGCTGTTTTCGATCTCGCCCATGGTGTTCATGTTCTTGATCCCGGCAGTCACCATGCGCACATTTGCAGAAGAGAAACAAACGGGAACTATTGAGTTATTAGCCACCCGACCGATTACGGATTGGCAAATAGTGGGCGGAAAATTTCTGGCCTGTTTCACCCTTGTCGCCTTTGCATTGGTTCCTACCATCCTCTATTACGTCACGGTATACCAACTCGGCGCGCCTCCGGGCAACCTCGATTCAGGTGGAATTCTGGGCTCCTACATCGGACTTTTATTTTTGGCAGGGTCTTTTGCTGCCATTGGGGTGTTTGCCAGTTCGCTCACAAACAACCAGATCGTGGCTTTTGTATTGGCTACTTTCCTGTGCTTTTTCACCTATCTCGCATTTGATTACCTCAGTCGTTTGCCCATATTTTTTGGAAAAACCGACGATATTGTACAATCCATTGGCATCGCATACCATTACGACTCCGTCAGCCGGGGTGTGCTGGACACCCGGGATGTGATTTACTTCTTGTCCATTATTTCGCTGTTTTTGGCCGCCACGGTGCTGTCACTTGGGCGGCGTAGGTGGTAATCAGATCTTTTCTCTCAACATTCGGTCAATATATTCCGGCTTAAGGTTGACTCCCATAATTACCCCTTTTGAGCTAATCAAAAAAGTTGTGGGTATCTCGTGGACGTTGAATTGCGCAGCCCTTCCGCCCTGGAATTCCGCTGATTCCATGGTGTGATATTTCCACACGAGACCATCTATTGCAATAGCATTTTGCCAGGCTTGTGGGCTTTGCTCCAAGCCGATACTGAAAATGTCAAAACCTCGGTCGTGATACTTTTGATACAATATTACCAGCTCCGGGTTTTCCTTCCGGCAAGGGCCGCACCAGCTTCCCCAAAATTGGAGCAGTACATATTTTCCTTGTAAATCGGAGAGTTTCGCGCGTTCGCCGTTCATTAGGCCGACTTCAAAATCGGGTGCTTTTTCCCCTGCAGCAAAGCGTGGTTGACGGTATTTATAAAAAACGAAGGCTACCAGAGCCAAGAGCGCGATGATGCCTAACGTGCGGGTGTATTTCATGAAATAACCTTCCTTTACTATTTGAAGTTGATGTGACGGTAAACATCGCTTAATTGCAATGCGCAACCGACAGATTTTAGGGTAATTTTCTGTTCTAATTTTGTCACAATAGCTTCGCGCCAAAGATCAGGCTCCTCCCGAAAACGGCTTTCCATACGGCAATGGTAAGGGTCAATCAACAAATACTCCTGAAACGATTTTAGGGTTTTGTATTCCGAAAATTTTTCCATTCGGTCATAAGTTCGGGTACTTTTAGAAAGCACCTCTACAACCAACACTGGATTAATAAGTAGCACTTCGTTTTTGTCCCAATAGAGCGGAGCCTCAGCCACTACAAGTATATCGGGATAAAGGCTGAAATTGAGTTCAGGGAGATAGACTAGTTGCTGAGAACCAAAAACTAGAAAGGGCTTGTTTTGCACAGCAAAAGAATGTACAAGTGCTGCGGTAACATTGGCGACGACGATATTGTGGGGGCCAGTTGCCATAGATACTTTGGAGATGATGCCATTGTAGAATTCATGCCGCTCTTTGCCGCGCTCCTCACGTCGGAGGTATTCTTCCAGAGTATAGCTTCGAGGCGGCTTGCTCGGCTTTAAAATCGCAGTTGGCCGGATCGCCCGGGCTTCGGCAGTATTGCTCATAATGACGAATAGTTTTGCTACAAAAGTAAGCATCCTTTCCTATTCATTTTGTCGGGCTTCACGCCTCCGCCAAAATCTCCTCCGCCGCCACAGGCGCTATCTGTGCTTCTTCCTCCGGCGTATCAATAATATCCAATTCTATGCGCAGATTATCAATGATAAACTCCTGACGCTCAGGCGTATTCTTCCCCATATAATAATCCAGCACGTGGTCGAGATTGGTTTCTTCCGGCAAAAAAACTGGGTCAAGCCGAATATCCTCTCCGATAAATGCACCAAACTCACTGGGACTAATCTCACCCAAACCTTTAAATCGGGTGATCTCGGGCTTGCCCCTGAGTTTTTTAATTGCTTGTTGTTTTTCCGTTTCGGAGTAGCAGTAGAACGTC
Source organism: Chitinophagales bacterium (assembly GCA_038327555.1). GTDB lineage: Bacteria > Bacteroidota > Bacteroidia > Chitinophagales > Saprospiraceae > M3007. Next base: position 2,291 of record JBBQLD010000192.1, on the reverse strand, counting down.
TGCTGTTTATCGCGCACCCTGAAAAGTGGGGTGTCGAGAATATAGAGGTGGCCGTTGCGCACCACATCCGGGAAAAACTGAAGGAAAAAGGTGAGCATCAACAAGCGAATGTGCATCCCGTCCACGTCGGCATCGGTAGCGATTACTACGCGGTTGTAGCGCAGGTCGTCCAGAGAATCTTCGATGTTTAGGGCGTGTTGAAGCAGGTTGAATTCCTCGTTTTGGTACACGATCTTTTTGGTCAGGCCATAGCAGTTCAAAGGTTTACCCCGCAAACTAAATACTGCCTGGGTATTGGTATTCCGCGATTTGGTGATAGAACCACTGGCCGAATCGCCTTCTGTGATAAAAACGGTGGTTGCGAGGCGTATTTCTTCCGCGCCTTTTTCATTCAAATGGTAGCGGCAATCGCGGAGTTTTTTGTTGTGAATATTGGCCGATTTTGCCCGCTGATTGGCCAGTTTTTTGACCTCCGAAATTTCTTTGCGTTCGCGTTCACTTTGCTGTATGCGCTTCAGTAACTCCTTTGCTACCTCTGTATTTTTATGGAGAAAGTTGTCTAACTCCTTCATCAAAAAGTCAGACATGAACGTACGCACAGCCTGACCTTCGGGCGACATCCGTTCTGAGCCCAGCCGGGTTTTGGTTTGACTCTCAAATACAGGCTCCTCCACGCGCACCGCTACTGCAGCGATGATGCTCTCTCGAATATCTTTTGCGTCAAATTCTTTTTTGAAGTGGGTGCGCACCACTTTTACCAGTGCCTCCCGAAAAGCATTTAGGTGCGTGCCTCCCTGCGTGGTATTCTGGCCATTTACGAACGAATAGATTTGCTCACCGTAATGATTGCCGTGAGTCAGGGCAATTTCAACGTCCTCGCCACGCAGGTGAATGATAGGATAGCGGGTAGCTTCCGCACCCGTTTTCTTTTCCAGCAGATCCAACAGACCGTTTTTGGAGAGAAATGTTTTGCCGTTAAAATGGATTTTCAGGCCGGCATTCAAATAGGCGTAGTCCCAGAGTTTTTGCTCCACAAACTCCGGCAACCAGCGATAGTTCCGAAACAAGCCGTTGTCGGGCTTGAACACCACCAGCGTCCCGTTTTCTTCTTTAGTTGGGATCAGTTTACTCTCCTCCTTTAGATTTCCGTAGTTAAATTCGGCGGTTTTCATCTGCCCTTCACGCACGGAACTTACCTTGAAATACTCCGAAAGCGCATTTACTGCTTTGGTACCCACGCCATTGAGGCCCACGGTTTTTTTGAACGCTTTGGAATCATACTTTGCGCCGGTATTGATTTTTGACACCACATCCACCACTTTCCCCAGCGGAATGCCGCGCCCATAGTCGCGCACAGTGCAGCCATTTTCGTTGAGTGTAATGTCCACCTGGCGGCCATTGCCCATGGCATACTCGTCGATGCAGTTGTCGACCACCTCTTTCAGGAGCACATAAATGCCATCGTCGGGGCTGGAGCCGTCGCCGAGTTTGCCAATGTACATGCCTGGGCGCAGGCGAATGTGTTCGCGCCAGTCGAGGGATTTGATCTCGTCTTCGGTATATCTTACTTCTTCCATCTTTGGTTGTTGCTGACCCTTGGCCGGTTTACCCGCCGTAGCACGAAGTGCGGAGGCGGGTGGCTTCGATGTTTTATAATTTGAGCCCAAAGTAACGGAGTTTTAAAAAGTTGACCGAGATAGATTGAAAGGAGGGCCAAAGTTAGAACAAAAAATGTTTTTAATAAAACAAAATGTGTTTTATCTAACAAGTGATTGGGTCCGAATTAGATTTCGCATCATTTGGTTGTGGTTAAAGTTAGGAAGGCGGTTGGAACAAAGGTTTTGGCCCTTGATTTTTCGTAGATCTAGTGTACCTTTGTAAGGCAAACGGAAACGTTTAAGGCGTTTGAAGGTGTATCCCGCGTCGGTATCACGAAAAAGCGCCGCACTCAAAAAGTGCGGCGCTTTTTCGTGATGAAAAATAAAGTTTAGCCTTCTCCAAAACACTCTATCCACCTACTTTCGCGGTGTCAAACAAGCGGCGTTTGTCCAAAGCCATACGTTCGTTAACGGTGGCCTCCTCTGAAACCACCCCTAAGGAACGCGGCACCAATAACCTATTTTATAAAAACAACCATGCGTCTCTTCGTTATATTTTTACTGATGTTGGCAGCTAGCTTCACAAAAGGGCAGAATTTTACGCCAAGCCGGCAAGCTATTATAGCAGATAGTAACGGGAGGGCGGGTAATGTGGACGAGGCAATTGCCGGATGGAAATTAGATTATAAGTCC
>JBBQLD010000191.1:0-8593 GCA_038327555.1 Chitinophagales bacterium | reverse complement strand
ACCTGATCGAGTGCGCCAAGCGGGATATTTTGGAAATAGTTGGTGCGGTCTTCATTGGTGGTTCCGTTCAGATCCGTGCCGCCGATAGCTTCCAAAGCCTGGAAATAATCGGTGTTGTAATGCTCTGAACCGTTAAACATTAAATGCTCAAACAAGTGTGCAAAACCTGATTTGCCAAGTTTTTCATTCTTTGAACCTACATGATACCATACATTGACGGCAACGATGGGCGCTTTGTGGTCTTCGTGAACCACCAAACGCAGGCCGTTTGGCAACACGAATTTTCTATACGGTACGTCAATTGAATTGGGGTCGTACGTTGGTAGGTCTTGAGCAAAAATAGAAAGCGGGGAAAGTAGTCCCACTATTGCCAGCACGGTCGTGATGACTAAAGTGCGTGAGCAGGCTGAAAAATGTCGTTTCATACGTCGTTCCTGTGATGAGCTGGTTAAGTTGAAAAAAGAAGTGTGGGTGCGCAACGCTTCAGATGCGTACAATCGCACCCGAAGGTTTGCGATTCTGTCGAGGAAGGACAAAAGATTGGATAAAAGGTTGAAATAGGGGAGTGAACAGTAGGAAGGAAGGTAGAATTGGCGCTAAGAGAAAACCTTCGACAGGTAGGGGCATAAAAAAAACCGAAGCGCAAGGCAAGCGCTTCGGTTCAAGGTAGGATTATTAAAATGAAGAGCAATAAAGCGTGTTTTAATACACGGCAGAAAGATTAAAATACGGAAAGATTCCGTTGGGCAAGATGCCCGGGATTATGGAAGATTGTTTCTGTCGGTTAAAGTGCTACGGCCTTTTTTTAAAGGCCGTAGCTAAAAGCTTAAGTAGATTTCCCGATAATGGTAGGAAGATCGGTGAAATAGGTCTAGAACGTGTGGATTACAAATCGAAAAATAATTTCTTGGTAAAACGAAGCAGATTATCCAAAGCGGAGGCCCAGTATTACTTTGTTTTTGGTGTTTATTTTATAAACTTGAACATAAATTATGGGTTCACATCACTCCAAATGATGTAGTCAGTAGATTGACTTCCATTTATGATACCCGAAACTTTACATTGATAGTTATGACCTGGGATGAGCCCTGTTAAAGTTTTGCTTGTTCCATAAACGGTACTTTGCATGATAATCGAACCATTTTCAGTGACGACCAATAAATAGGCGCTAGCTCCAGATATGGGTGGCCACGACAACTCAGTTGTACTAGAATAGGACGCTCCGCTATCAGGTGCCATTTTTTCAACTGCGAAAGAATCGAAAGAAGTAGGCAACGCAAATAGCGAAGTGGAAACAAACAGCAGCAGGGAGATGGAAAGAAGTTTCATAAAAAGGTATGTTAAAGACTTTTATTTTGTGGATCAGAATTAAACCTGGCACAAAGGTCAGTCAGTATTATACCTTAAAAAAGGACAGAAACCCTGATTTCAATACAGGCAGATTTTGGGCATGCGAATACCCTAAACCTTACAGCAGCGCTGTGAATAGGTCAATGAACGAATACAACCTTAGGCAGAACGCGATTGCCATCCCCCCGGACGCACTTGCGTTCATATATGATTATTGCTTTTGCAAAATGATCTTACTTTTGTCTCACTTAATTATTGGAACAAAGGTAAGGCCGGGTTACGAGGCCAAAAAAGGACAAACTGTCCAATTTCAATACAGGGAGATTCAGAGATTCTCTCATATATTCATTTTTAAATCTTGCTTGTATGGATTTTGATGCCTTGAAAGATTTAGTCAAAACGATCACCCGAAACAAGGTGAAAAACATTGAGGTGTTGGGTAATCCTGGAGAAGAAGGGAGCATGGTAGAGGCTTTTTATGATGCTATTTCTAAAGATAAGGTACAGTCAGATGATGAAGCAGCCAAATTCCTTTATGGTAAAAATGAAAGCCCAAAATCACAAGCATACCTACGGTTGAAAGGCCGATTAGAACGAAACTTACTAAACACCGCGTTTTTTGTTGACATTAATCAACCTATGTTCAATGAACGGGCCAAAGCTTTTTTTAACTGTTATCGAGATTTTGCAGCAGCAATTATATTGCTTGGTCGCGATGCAACAAAAGCTGGCATAGATATACTGGAACGGCTATTGGAGCAAACTATGAAATATGAATTTGTAGAAATAACTACCGAGATTGCATCACGATTACGGAGAGAACATGCTCGCATAATTGGCTCAGCTTCACTACATGAACGGTATTCGAAAATTCACCGGGAATACGAAGAAAAACGGCGCCTTGAAATGTTGGCGTTGGAACATTTTGAAAGCCTCATTAACTATTATATCGTCCGGCGTTCTCCAAATGAAGAGATACATCAGTTTGCAACGGACTATTATGAGGAACTACAACCATTGGCCGCAAAAGCAGATACTTGCCAATATTACTTCTACACGGCTCAGATTGGTATCATTAAACACTTATCTGTAAATAACTGCCTGGAAGCCTTGAATGTATGCGATGAAGCTTTGACATTGTTAAAAGAAAGGAAAAATACCAACAGAGAATCTCTTGTTGCGCTTGCAGGCCAAAAGATTGCCTGCCTGACTCAACTCCGAATTTTTGCAAATAATGAAGGGGGGCAAGTTGCGACGTATTGTCTTTCCTTAGCAGAGGAAGGTTCCTTTAACTGGTTTCGTGTCCACGAGCTTCATCTTCACTACTGCCTTTTCGCCCGCCGTTGTGAGGAAGCATTAACACTTTTCGAAAAGGCCTCTAAGCATCCAAAATTTGAATCCCTCAGCGGGGCGGTGCGCGACAACTGGCAACTTTACGGCGGTTATCTTCACCTACTTGTGGCCTTAGGAAAACTGGATGCCGCCAAAGTAGAAGCTAGCGCAGGAACCTTTCGGTACGCCAGGTTGAACAACGCAATAGAAGTAGTAGCCAAAGACAAACAGGGCATGAACATACCCCTGATCTTCCTGCCGGTCATTTACAACCTGGTAAAAGGAACTTTTGATTCCTCCGGTATTTCCCTGGAAGCATTGGAGAAATACCGCAAACGCTACCTTGACAACGATATGAACCGCCGCAGCGCAGCGTTTCTCAATATGCTCATGGCTTTTGCCAAACTTGACTTCACAACGGCCAGTGCAGAAAAAAAGATCAAGAAAGAACTGGAAATACTATCCAAAGAACAGCCTCAGGTGGCTGGGCAGACTTTTGCGGTAGAGATCATCCCGTACGAAGATTTGTGGGAGATGATGGTAGGGTAGGGGCGGTAGCACTGCGTTCACGCCGTCGGGACAAAGATCGTTTACGCTCGCTTCGCCGTAAACGGCACAATTCCCGACGGCGTAAACACCGTGCTACCCGTTACATTAATTCATCTTTATTTTCAACGACATTGTCCGCCGCTCAATTCATAAGACCCTTCACCCACTTTTTTAACCTTGAGTTGGTGTGTCAAGGCCAGCGTTTCCAGTACTTTTTCAATTGGCTGGCTCGTGAGTGGTGCACTGTGCGGGCAAGTAGACATAGCCGGATTGCTCAGCGCGATTTTTACCCCATAAAATTGCTCTAAATCGCTCACCACATGGTCAAGCGGTGTGTTTACAAACTCCAGTCCGCCGGTTTGCCAAGAGAGTTCGTTGAGGGAAATCAGGTTGGAGACCCGCACTTGAGCTGCTGAATGATCGAAAATTGCTTTTTGGTTGGCTGTCAATATCGGTCCAATGCTTTGGTTGGTTGGGGAAAAGCGCACCTTGCCGGAGCGAACCAGCACAACTGTTTGATTTTCAGTTTGTTGTACATCAAATTGGGTGCCCAGTACTTCAACGGTACCGCCATTTTCTAGCTCAACTTTAAAAGGATGCGCAGGATCATGCTGAACTTCGAAATAACCCTCACCATTCAGTTTTACGCTGCGTTCTTTTCCAGTCCATTTGGCAGCGTAGGTCAATTGACTCCCTTCGCGCAACCATATTTGCGAGCCATCGGGAAGTCTGATGCCTTCCATATCAGCATCTTTCGCTGAAACAATGAGGTCGGAAGTTGAAGGCGTTGAGAATTGCTGCCAACCCCAAATGGAAACCAACAACAATGCGACTACCGCTGCTGCTCGCATTAGCCTTTGCCCAAGCGATGCCCGCATTTGGGTGGGCACAACATTTTGGATGCGGGCCTGAACCTTTTGAAAATCGGTGCTAAGGTTAGGAGAAAAAGTTTTGCCATAGCCTTCAGCTTTTTCCCAAATGCGCTGGGTGTCCTTTGCAAACTGCTCATTTTCTGGCGATTGGCAAAGCCATTCGTCAAGTAAGGTAGATTCAGTTGGAGTAATTTCTCCAGATAATCGTTTGCTGAGCAAGAGTATGAATTCGCTTTCTTTCATTTTTATTCAAATAGGTTCTACTTTGGTTTTAGGAACGGGTAAGTAACAAGTTATTATTTACCCGTTTCTTACGCAACTAAGACAATACTGTCCCGACGATCCCCTATGCCTCAAAGCACCATTTTAGCCATAAAATGATAACAGAAGACAATTCGGTATGATTGCTCATGGCATCACGCAGCATCTTCATGGCTTTGGTAATTTGATTTTCAATCGTTTTAACGGAGATGCCTAGTTTCTCAGCAATCTCTCGGTGCGAAAGTTGTTCGAAGCGGCTAAGATTGAAAACGACCCTGCATTTTTCAGGCAATTCGTCAATGGCAGCATGCAAGGCATCTTCAAGCTTATCCTGTGTTTCGCGTTTTTGTGTATCAATAACAGAAGTATCAGGTAAATAGCCAAGGTCTTCTGCATCGTCGAATCGAATTCTACGGGTGGCTTTTATATAGTTGAGCGACTTGTTGACGGCTGAACGCCGCAGGTAAGCACGCAAGGAAGTATGGATATCCAGGCTCGCGCGCTTGTTCCAAAGGTCTACAAAAAGTTCTTGAGCCAGATCCTGACAGGTGCTTTCATCCGGGATAAGTCGGTAAATATCAGCAAGCAATAGCGGGTAATGCCGATCAAAGATTTGTCGGAGTGCAGCTTCATTGCCGAAGCGCAGGGCGGAGAGTAGTTGCTGTTCGGGCGTTTCCACGTTTTTTAACTAAAAAATTTTTATTCTAAAAATGGGGGTTTTGATCCTTGCTTAAAAAAATATTTGCAATAAAAAAATGGTTATTTTGAAATATTATTCTTCAAAAATGGCTTTTTCTTGAAAATGCTCTTTTGCTAAAGGGTTGCAAAAAAATATTTATTTTCCTTCAGAATAGGGGCAACGATAGGGGGGGCTGTCCTAATGTCAGAAAAGCGACTAAACACATTCTGCTAAAATCTGAACATGGATACGAGAAATTCACTCCCCGTACTTGAAACCAGCCCGCTATTCGCGGTGCTTTCCCCCGATGAACGTGCCCTGATCCAACGGGGTGCGATCGTGCAAACCTACGGCAAACATTCCGTGCTTTACAAACCTGGGCAATTGGCGAACAAAGTCTATTTTATGCTCAAAGGAATTGTAAAGGTGGCTGTTCACGCCGAGAAAAAAGACATCATTAAATATGTGGTGCGACCAGGCGGGCTTTTTGGCGAATCATGCCTCACTGGCGACAACACGCGTCGTGATTTTGCTTATGCCATGGATGATCAGCTCGAAATCCTTGAGCTCGACTCCAACGCAGTATTGGCAGTGATGAAGAGCAATTTTGCTTTTGCCCAGTCCCTCTTGCACTTTCTCGGCGAACGCTTGCGCTACACCGAAAGCCAATTGGAAAACGTAGTATTGAAAGATTCACGCAGCCGTATCGTAGAATACCTGCAACAAATGGGCCACGAACAAGGCCGGAAAGTAGGTCTGGAAACCTTGGTGAAACACAATATGACACACCAGGATATCGCCGATCTGACCGGTACCAGTCGTCAAATGGTGACTGCCGTGTTAAACCAGTTGAAAAGATCTAATGTGCTCTATTTCAACCGGAAAAAAATACTTTTCCGTGATTTAGCCTCCCTACCAATGGGAGTTTAAGCGGATGGAGGATTTGATTATCTGTGGATTTGGTTATTTGAGGAAATCTGAACTCTGGACAGATTCCATTCCAAGGCACAAATCAAAAACTCTAATCCCAAATAAATTTGCTTCATACGATAGAATGGGTTTTGTTCGAGCGGCACGCGTAATGCGGCGCCGCTTTTTTTTGTAAAAAAAATGCCAAACTTAACCCGAACTACGTTCCTTCGTACCGATGAAATAACAACTGGCCATTTTGAAAACACGAAGGAACTAAGAAGCACTAAGACTAAGCGGGGTTTATCAGTTGTAACACTTAGTGCCCCTTAGTTCCTTAGTGTTTTCAAAATGTCTAATTGTGTGCGCTAATTTTTCGAACATTCGTGTTATGTCTACAAAATCTACCCTCAGCTTTTTCTTCCTGATTCTATTTTTAAGCGGCTCGTCTGCCCAAACGCTTGAGCTTCCCCGTTTTGCCACCGATGCAGAACGCGACATCGAAGCTGCACCCCTGATTACTATCGGGATCACAGATCCGCCTGCCTCACCAGTAAGAACTATGGCAGAATGGGAGGAATTACAAGCCTTAATCATTACCTGGAACGGGCAAAGTACCATACTTGCCGAAATAGTCAGAGCGGCTCGAGAAGAATGTAACGTGGTCATTTGCTGTCAGAGTCAAGCCGTAGTGACACAGGCAAAATCAAAACTCACTTCCAGCGGGGTAGATTTTTCAACCAACGTGACCTTCCTGATTGCACCCAACAACTCCATTTGGGTGCGAGACTATGGTCCAAATAGTGTGTACGCCAACGATGTCGATTCACTTTATTTTGTCGATTGGATTTACAACCGCCCCACCCGCCCCAAGGACGATACGCTGGTAACCTCAATTTTGCCCTATTTCGGGATACCGCTTTACAGCACAAGTGCCGCACCTACAGATTTGGTCAACACAGGAGGCAACTTTATGTCTGATGGCATGGGCACTGCTTTTGCCTCTGAGCTTATTTTGAATGAAAATGAACCCGGAAACCCCTACGGCGTAAGTGTCAAAACAGAAGCCCAAGTGGATGGGGTTTTATACGATTTCATGGGCATTAATCGCTTCATCAAGATGATGCCGCTGCCTTATGATGTGATTCATCACATTGATATGCACATGAAACTCATTGATGAGGAGACGCTGATGGTTGGGCAATATCCAACAGGAGTTGCCGACGGGCCTCAAATCGAAGCCAATATCCAGTATGTATTGAGCAATTTTGAGAGCTCGTTCGGCACACCATATAAGGTTGTGCGCGTGCCTATGCCTCCTGAAGGGGGACAATACCCTAACCTTGGGGATTATCGCACCTATGTCAACGCGGTCTTCGTCAATAAAACGATTATCGTGCCTTTTTATCAGCAACAATATGATACCACAGCAAAACGCATTTGGCAGGAGGCTATGCCAGGTTACAAGATAGTTGGTATTAATTGCAACAGCATCATTCCGTTATTCGGAGCAATCCACTGTATAACGAAGGAAGTGGGCGTGAATGATCCTTTACGCATTGTACACAAACCACTTGAAGGTGTTTTGCAAAATGCAATTGGTCCTGCCAACTACCCTGTAACTGCTATAGTGCAACATCGGAGCGGCATAGCTTCAGCACAAGTGTTTTATCGCCGAAAAACGGAAACTACGTGGGCGTCTATGGGTATGTCACCTGCGCTCGACCCAGATTCTCTGAATTATTGGACAGGGCTTATCCCCAAGCAAGAAGGCTATCTTGATACGCTGTTCTATTACATTGAAGGGGTAGCCAATAGTGGAAAAACGCAGGTGCGGCCACTTCCAAGTCCAATTGGGGCTTGGTCTTTTTTAATTCAGGCCAATATTTCCAGTACAGCAGCACCCGTGGCGAATTTACAGGAAATTTACCCTAACCCGGCTTCGGCCATCACTGTAGTGCCGGTTCAATCTTCGGCCAAAACCCGAGGCAGTATTTTGATTTTCAATAGTTTAGGCCAAAAGGTTCATAGCGTTTTTGAGGGAGAAATCCCTGCTGGAAACACCAATTATTTCCTGGATGCAGGCAAACTTCCGGCGGGCACCTATTTTGTCAAATTGCAAACAGGCGGGCAAATGCAGATGAAAAAATTGCTGGTGTGGTAATGTGCTTTTAATCAATCACCTTAAACCCTGCGTATTTCCACAATGCTTTTGGCAAACGTATGCCCTCTGGAGTCTGATTATTTTCTAGAAGGGCAGCCACAACCCTGGCAAGTGCCATGGCAGAGCCATTTAACGTATGCGCCAATTCGGTTTTGCCGTTTTCGTCGCGGAAACGAAGTTTGAGTCGATTGCTCTGGAAGGTCTCAAAGCAAGAGACAGAACTCACTTCCAGCCAGCGTTTTTGTGCCGCAGACCATACTTCAAAATCGTAAGTTTTGGCTGAAGCAAACCCCATATCGCCGCCACAAAGCAACAAAATTCGGTAGGGCAATTCAAGTTTGCGCATAATACTTTCTACATGGCGGACCATACCTTGTAGGGCTTTGTAGGATTGATCGGGGTGTTCGGCGCGTACAATTTCCACCTTATCAAATTGGTGCACACGGTTCAGACCCCGAACATGGGCGCCATAAGAAC
>JBBQLD010000190.1:0-8633 GCA_038327555.1 Chitinophagales bacterium | reverse complement strand
GTGGTAGACAAATCAGCCAGCGAGAAATAGCCTTGGATTTCGCCTTGCAGCCAATCAGAAACGATTTTTAGTTGGTTCTGATGATTGTCCAGCTTGACGTCCAGCGTTAAATCTCCCGGACGAATGTGTACCGTATCGTATTGTAAATCAATGGCTTCGATGCGCACATTTGCCTTCAACGTATCGAGCGATTTCCCCTCGGAATGGGAAAGGAGGTGCATGCATATATTCGTGGGACGATTGCTCCAACCGAATTCGCGAAGATCTAGACAGTTCAGTGTAAGGTCCGTTTCCAAGATGGGGATTTCTGTACTAAAATCTCCAGAGACCAGTGCTACCACGGCGGCTCGTTCATCGGGTGACACCAATGTGCCGGTAAAGCGTTTGCCATTGACATCGGCCTCCAGCGTGATGTTGCGGAGAATCAGATTGTCCCAGATCAGCGAATCAAAGCTTCCGTTTAATTGCAGGCGGGCCGTTTTCCCGATTTGAAAACCTTCGCCCTGGAGGCTGGCCTTGAATCCAATGGTTTTGAGCGGGCGAAGTATGCTGTCGACTGCTAAGCGGTTGACCAGGATATTTTGCGCTACGATATCCATTTTATAAGTGCTGTCGCGCAGGGAGCCGTCCATTTGGATTTGTCCCCAATTGCCCAAACCGATGTGAATATTTCCAGCCGCGTCTTTTACCGTTCCGTGTGCCTTGCCGTTGAGCTGCACAAAATCAGGTAGGCGCAGCACTGGATTCAGCAGTGAATCCGGCACATAACCCTGTATTTCCTGGCGAGCCAGGGAGGCATCAAACTGTACATCAAAGCCCAATTGTTCGGGACTACGCAGGTTTTTCAGCAAACCTTTGAATGTCAAATCACTGCTCGCGCCGCCACGCAGGGCCTTGAATTGCAAATCCGTTTCCAGCTTGGCTAAAGTGCCGCGCAAGCTGCCAGTGGTTTGCAATAGATCGGGCAAATACAGTCCCTTGGGTTCCAGAAATGCAAAAAAGTGTTGCGGCGCATCCAGCTTTTGGATTAGGATATCCATGCCCAGTTTATCGGGATCATTGGCGTCTGTCAAGGTTCCAGCGAGGACAAATTGCAGGGGCGGCCCTGTGTCAGACAGAAGTGCTGTGCCGGTTTGCAAAGCGCCCACCTGGCCTTGCAGGCTGAGTTGAAGTTGCGACAAACTTCCGTTGAGAGTTCCGGCAGCGTTCAAATATGCCGGCAAAGGCGTTGCTAAAAGACTGTCCATAGGTGTATCGCCGATAGCCATAAACCGGACTAAGTCTGCGCGATTGCTTTCTAAACGATTGATTTTCAGGTTCATGCCCAACTTGTCCGGTGCTGTGAGCTGTTGGAGTGATCCGCTAAAATTTGCGATCGTACCACTGCCTGCCTGGAGCCGCATGTTTTCTGTTTGCAGGTTTTCCATCCAGCCTTTCAGGTAGCCCGATGCCTCGTATGGCAGATCGCTCAACTTGGAAAGTGTTTCATTTTCAGGCGGCGGAAGCAATAGCACCAAATCCCCGACGAGGCCTTTGAGCTTTCGCAATTGCACTTGCATAAAGCCATAGGTCGCGGAATCTCTTTTGATCAGCAGTACATCACCATCTATACTGGTTTGATTGAGCGTTGCCATGGCATGCATGATTTCTATGCTCCTTGGCGTGACCCGTGCTTCTGCGCGTAGGGAATGGAGCAGCAGGCCGCTTTTATCTGCGGCATTCATGGATGCGGCTTGAATGAAAATGGTGTCGTGTTGAAAGGAAAATTCGGGCAGATCGGCGTTTAATTGGGTCAACCCTAAGTCGCCCGCATTCAGGTGGCCAGGCGTGGGCAGCATTTCCGGATCATGGTAAGCTACGGCACTTTGCTCTATTTTGATCCCTTTTGCCTGGATGCTTAGCCCATCTTTGGCGGATTGAAGCAACAAATGATCCAGCTGTGTTTTTTCCAAAGCGGCATCCACACTTCGTTCCGGGGTGGAATAGAGGAGATGGGAATGCCTGATATCGCCGCCTTTGAGCAGCAGCCCGAATAGGGTAGGGGGCTTACCATTCACGACAGATTTCTTTGTTTCGATAAGGCGTATCTCGGAATCAGCCAGCATAAATCCATCCAGTTCAAAATACTTGTTTGGGAGATCGGCCTTTGCCAGAATGGTTTCTGCACTGCCGATCCGGGCTTCCGTCGTACTCCGGGCATCTTCATCCAGCATCAGGAAATGAACCTGTTGGAGTCGAACCTTGGTCAAATCAACTTGTAATTTCCAGGCACTGGCACTGGTATCCTTGGAGACAGGCGCATTCGGATCCACGAAGGCACCTACGATAAAATCAAAATTGTATACGCTGTCTTTTTTGTGCAGGTAAACTGAGGCGTTTTCCAGGGTTATTTGGTGTAATTCAATGGTTTGATTCAGCAGCTTCCACAGGTCTATCGTGACCACCAGACTGCCGACCCGAAGCAGGGTGTCCTGCTGTTGATCTTCCACCAGCAAGCCTTCCAGTGCAATATGATAGGGGAATTGGATTCCTACAGCACCCAGCTCCACACGTGTACCGAGTTTTTGCTGTAAAAAACTTTCGGCTTTACGGTTCATTCTTTGCTGCACTACAGGTAAGGTCAGGGCATATAAAGCTAAAACGACCAGCAGCAGCAGGGCGCCAAACGTGTACAAAACGACACGTCCTATTTTTCGCCAGCGGTTTGCGGCGGGAGGGGTACTGCTCATTTGTTTCGGTCATGCTTAACAATCTGCGCCTAAGCTTAGACCTTATAGTGCTGACCATACAAAAGTAGTGGGCTAAATGCCGGGGAGTCTTACAGATTTTTAGGGAAATGTTACATGATTTACAGGTTTTATTGGCACTTTGCAAAATCAGGGTCTCATTTCTTTCATAGTTACTTAGAATGGATCTGATAATCCACTTACTCGGATCAATTTTTTATTTACAAACTCCTGTATGCCTAACTCAGAAAGTTCACGTCCGTAACCAGAGCGTTTGGTTCCGCCAAATGGCAGGTCTTCTTGAGTCCCGGTAGGATGATTGATAAATACCATTCCGGTATCTATTTGATCGGCAACATGCTTTCCACGTTTAATGTCATTGGTGAATACGGAGCCACCTAATCCAAATGGCGAATCGTTGGCGAGTTCAATTGCGGCTGCTTCATCTTTTACGCGATAAAAGGAAGCAACCGGTCCAAATAACTCCTCATAATAAGCTGGCACACCAGGTTTTATGTCTGTAAGAATAGTAGCTTCCATATAAGCGCCTATGCGGTCAATGCGTTTTCCTCCCAATAAAATTTTTGCTCCTGCTGCAACGGAACGTTTTACCTGGTCATCTAAATGAACGGCCGCTTCCTCGCTTGATAAAGGTCCAAGCTGGGTATCTTTGTCCATGGGGTCGCCAACTTTTAATGCACTTAGTTTTTCCTTAAATTTTTTCAGAAATTCATCCGCCACAGCTTCTACTACAATAAAGCGCTTGGCAGCCACGCAACTTTGACCTGTATTGCTCATCCTGCCAACCACTGCCCATTCAACTGTTTTATCCATATCAGCATCTTCCAAAACAATAAACGCATCGCTGCCGCCCAATTCCAGAACAGATTTTTTAAGATTTTTTCCTGCAGCTTCGGCAAGGCTTGCTCCTGCAGTTTCGCTCCCCGTAAGAGAAGCTCCTTTAATGCGTCTATCTTCTAACAAAACATGTGCCTTACTACCTGGAATCAATAAATTGGTATATATACCGTCAGGTGCTCCCGCTTCTTTGAATAGTTTCTCCATAGCAATTCCACATTGTGGTACATTGGAAGCATGTTTTACTAAAACCACATTTCCTATCATGATGTTAGGCGCTGCAAAACGGGCTACCTGGTAAAAAGGGAAATTCCAGGGTTGTACCCCCAGCAATACGCCAATGGGACTGTGGCGTATGATTGCTTCCCCAAATTCAGTTTTCAAAGTTTGGTCTGCAAGAAACTTAGCACCATTATCGGCATAGTAATCTATAATATTGACACTAAGGTCAATTTCAGCTTCGCTTTCTTTAAATAGTTTACCCATTTCCAAAGTAATCAATTTGGCGAGCATGTTTTTTTCTTTGCGCATCAGTGAAGCAACTTTATGCAGGAGACTTGCACGTTGTTCATAAGAAGTTTTTTTCCAATCCTGATACGCTTTGTCTGCACCCGATATTGCAGATTCGATTGCTTGTTCGGTCATTTCTTCAAACGACTTTACAAGCTCATTGGTGGCTGGATTTATTGATTTAATAGAAGCACTTTTTTGTTTGTCGCTTCCGTTTTGTTTGTCATCCATACTGTCTTTTCCGTGCTCAGATTTGTTGGCTATATCGGTTGTTTTCCTTTCAAGTATGTTTTCGATATTACGTAAAATTCTTTTGTTTTAAAACTTGGCAGGGAAATTATTTTTCTCCTTTGAGTGTTTTTAAAAGCAACTTAGCCGCTGCTTTTGAAGAACCTGGATTTTGACCTGTAATTAATAGTCCGTCTTCTACCACATAAGACGCCCAGTCATCTCCTTTAGAGTAATGAGCACCGTGTTTTGTGAGTTCGTTTTCTAGTAAAAAAGGCACTACGTCCGTTAATTTAACGGCCTCTT
Organism: Chitinophagales bacterium; assembly: GCA_038327555.1. GTDB lineage: Bacteria > Bacteroidota > Bacteroidia > Chitinophagales > Saprospiraceae > M3007. The sequence goes on along the minus strand of JBBQLD010000190.1, from coordinate 4,005 downwards.
CCTCCGTATTTGAAAAGCCGGTCAAGTGTTTGCCTTTCACAAGATGTTCTCCGTTAAGCGCTTTTACATTAATTAATGCCGCTGGCGCATGACATACAAAAGCGATTGGTTTTTGATGATTGTAAAATGCTTCAATTAATTTAATCGAGTTTGTATCCGTTGTTAAGTCCCATAATGGACCGTGACCACCTGGATAAAAAACAGCATCATAATCGTCCTGTTTTACATCGCTGAGTTTTAACGAATGCGCTACTTTATCCATCAATGCTTTGTCTGCATAAAACCTTTCTGTTGAAGGCGTTTGCGCCTCTTTCAATTCACTTTTGGGATCAATGGGTGGCTGACCTCCTTTTGGTGACGCAATGGTAATTTCAGCTCCGGCATCTGCCAAAACATAATAAGGTGTTGCAAATTCCTCAACCCAAAAACCGGTTTTTTCTCCCGTGTTTCCCAGTGTGCTATGGGAGGTTAATACGATTAATACTTCCATGTGTTTAATGTTTGTTTTTAGTGACTAAGTCTATTAGCTTGAAATGTCATGCTAATGGTAGACTTTGTGCAAGTCGTTTTATTGCTGTTTATTTTTGTGCGAATTATTAAATTTTTACAATCATTTTCCCTTGATTTTTTCCCTCAAATAAATCAATAAATGCCTGGGGAATGTTATCAAAGCCTTCAATAATCGTTTCACTAAAGGTTATTTTTTTTTCGTTGAGCCACGCGGATAATTGTTTTGTGGCAGCTGGAAAATATTCTGAAAGATCACTGATGATGAACCCGCTCATCGTGGCGCTTTTGGTTAGAATTATGGGCTGCAATCGAGGGCCGAGCGTAACTTCCGTTTTATTGTAAAGGGAGATTGCACCACAAACTGGCAATCTCGCGTACTTATTAATGTTATCTAAAACGGCATCTGAAATTTCGCCACCGACATTGTCAAAATAAATATCTACCCCTTCAGGGCAGGCACTTTTCACGGCTTCTTTTAAATCTTTAGTTGTTTTATAATTTATGGCGTGGTCAAATTTGAAGGTCGATTTTAGTGATGCTACTTTTTCATCTGAACCCGTTATGCCAACCACTTTGCAGCCTAATAATTTGCCAATTTGACCCACTACTGTTCCAACCGCTCCGCCCGCCCCTGATACCACAATTGTTTCGCCTTCTTTCGGCAATCCTATTTTTATTAAACCTAAATATGCGGTGAGCCCAGTCATTCCTAAAATGCCCAGATAGCTTGATAATGTAGCTTCACTACTATTTACTTTATGCAATCCTTTTCCATTTGAAGTTTGATATTCACTCCAATCCAAATTGCCTGAAACAAAATCTCCTTTTTTGAAATCCGCATGTTTGCTGTCTATCACTTCGGCTATCACTCCAGATTGAATCGGTTTTTTTAACTCAAATGGGGGAAAATATGATTTAGCGTCATTCATTCTACCCCGCAAATAGGGATCTACCGAAACGTAGGTTGTTTTTAATAGCATATCACTGGCTTTCGCGGCGGGATCTTCAACGTTGATAATTTTAAAATCATTAATAGTAGGTTTTCCATGTGGTCGTTTGTTGAGGAGAATTACTTTATTCATATAAAAGTTAATTTTAGATGATAGGTGGATTCAAGTTTCAAATGCAACTTTATTTGTTGCCTAAACGTGTTGCATTAGAAACTTGAATCTACTTCATTTCGGGGCGGCAAAATATTTAGATACGTTTAGAAATAACTTTTCCTACAACCGTATCTGCTTCTATGCTGATCAATCTTCCATTCCTGTAAGAATAAATAGAATTATTATTGTCTGGTGTAATCAATTGATACTGACCATCATCCATTCTCTTCAATTCTAACATCTGGGCATACATGTTCGAAAAAACTTTAGTAACGCCCAAAGGTTCTTGAAAGTAAAGATCGACTACACAATACGAAATGTGCTGATTTCTAATTTTGTCCTTTACGCCATTTCGCTCTCGTTGATAAAGCTTGTATCCAATTTTTGTAACCGTGGCAGTGACATCACTGGATTTGCGACTTGCATTTCGGTAAGCACTTCCTTCTATCAAAATCCCGTTTTTCTGAGTCGTGGTTACTTCTGATTCCATATGAATAGGAATAAATAGAAAAGAGGTCTTCGTCTCAATAGTCAGCAGTTTGAAGGATTTAGATTCCGTCTTTGTCTCCTCAGCATGCAACACACCAACTTTTTCATCTTTGTAAATCACATCAAAAAAAACCTCCTGCTTTTGAGCACGTGTGATGGTTCCTACCAACAGGAAACTTGCAATAAGAAATAAATTCTTTTTCATAAAATGTTATATTAGTCGGATTCAAGTTTCAAATGCAACAAACTTTTCTTTACTAATTCCATTCCGCACTTGAGGCATTTACCCAGCTTGTCCGATTTTACATCGGGATGCATGGTGCAAGTGTAAGTGTCCGCTGTCTAGTTTTCGTTTATGCATTTGCTTACACTGCAAAGGTGAGCAGGTTAATTGCTTAAATCGTTACACAATTTAGGCAATAAGTTACATGATTGACTCATTTGGGATATGTGTGAATAAGCGGCAAGTGCAGTGGAGCAAAATAAAATGTGAAGCAACGAAGGGTTGGCTTTTGTGCGGCGGCACGGATACTACAAGTTACCAATAGTGTTTTAGTATCGTCCTTGCTCCAATGGCGTATGTCTTTTACCTGTAAACCTGTGAATTATATAACGATTAGCTTTAATTCTGTAAAATTACAAGGTGATTAGAGGCGTAAATTTGTTCCTAGAAAGTGTTGATATAACACTAGTAAAATAAAATAACATGAAGACAGAATTAGAGTTGAACGAAATGATCTTAGATATTACGAACAACATTAGGGAAAAACACCCTGAGTTGCTTAAATATCTGAATGAAATGCCCATAACTGTTCCCTATGAAGAAAATCCGGGAATAACCGCTAAAACCTTAACCTCCTACTACGACTCACTTGTAACGTTACTGAAAGGATATGAGGATAAAAATGGTAAAGAAATACTGCCAGAAAATATTGAAAATTTGCCAATAACCGAAATTGTAAAAATGGAATTGGACAATGCTTATCAAAATTTATTGACAGAAGTCAACAATACTACTATTTCGTATAATGATATTGGAGAAGGAAATGTCCCTGTAATATTACTTCATGGCTTTCCCTTCGATAAGTCGATGTGGAAGGGGCAGCTGGACAGCTTAAAATCTTTAACTCGTGTAATTGCTTGCGATATTCGTGGGTTTGGCAAATCTACAGATGAAGAAACACCGCTTAGTATTGATTTGTTTTGTGAAGATTTAGTGTTGTTTATGGATAAATTAAACATCAAAAAGGCAATTGTTTGCGGTCTTTCCATGGGTGGGTACATTGCTTTGAACGCAGTAAAAAAGCATCCTGAACGCTTTGAGGCAATGATTTTATGCGATACCCAATGCATTGCTGATACGGCTGAAGGGAAAGAAAAACGTTATAAAACAATTGAACAGATTAACCTGGAAGGCGCAGATGAATTTAATGAAAAATTTATTAAAAGTGTTTTCCACCCAGATTCACTCACGAACAAAATGGAAATAGTTGAAAATTTGCGAAGTATTGTGGTTGCAAATTCTAAGGTGATTATTACCGCAGGGTTAACCGCTTTGGCGGAGCGTTCCGAAACCTGTTCTTCTTTATATGCTATTCGGATTCCAACACTTATTATCTGCGGCAAAGCAGATGGAGTAACTCCACTCGCTCAATCTGAATATATGCATAAACACATCAGAGGCTCGGTTTTGAAAATTATTGATAACGCCGGACATGTTTCTAATCTCGAACAACCGAATGATTTCAATAAGTACTTATTCGATTTTCTGAATTCTGTCTCTAAACAAGCACTTAGATCGGAGCGAATAAAGCATTGATAAGTTGTAATTGGTTAGCCTCCAAGTATTTTTTGCCACTAATTGCACTAATTTACACTAATTTGGATAACAAGCTTGTATTAA
>JBBQLD010000189.1:0-8637 GCA_038327555.1 Chitinophagales bacterium | reverse complement strand
ACAGGATTGTTTCATGAATATTGATGTCACGCTGGGTTATCTCAACTTCTATGCCTTGAAATCCTCCATAAATGCGCACTCCTTGTTTTAGCACAAATGATTTGGATCGGTCAGTGGTGGTGGTTGGATAGTAAGTGCCTTTGCCAACCCATATCGCATCTCCTGAAATAGCACTCAACAATGCTTGCTGCAAATCAGAATATGCGTCAGCCCAAGAGGTGCCATTTTGCTGACCGCCTTGCACGTTTTGATTAACGTAGAAAGTAAGTTGGGAAAAAACCGTGTGGCTTTGCAAGAATAAGACGAGGATGAAGATGTTTTTCATGTGATAGTTTATTTCGCAAAAAAAGTGACTCGCTTGCGCTAAGTACCAATACTAAGCTTAACGAAGACTGGCGCAACGCTTTAGGCTTACTGGAAAACAGACTGGACGCTATTACAGCCCTATTACTTAACATCTTTACCGCTTTTAAGCCTTATTCCTTTCCTTGCTGCCGCCCGGAAGTATATTCTGGAAGCCAAATCTGTGGTGTTGACTTCCCAACGGTTTACATAATATGGTGGCTCTTTGATGATCGGCAAGTTTAGTAAGAAACAATTGTTTTTCCATTTGATAAAGCACACCTGCTCGGTATTAGGAATCAATCCATTGATGTTGATGAGATTCAAAAGACCAAAAACCCTCCTCAAACCTTATCCCAACGCCTCCACCACATCCAAACCGCCAAAACAAGCGCGGAGATCGTCGACAACCAGGCAGTACCGGGCATCCAATGCAGCACGAAAGCAGTGGCTAAGAAAATAATGGCCCAGTGCCCCACAAAATCAAGCTTTTTAGAGGCGAATACCATCGTAGAAAATGCCGCGAGATGCGCGAATAGGAAGGCTTTGCCCGCAAAATCGCCTGTGGCCCAGGAAGACCAGGAAAGCCAGATGCCCCCCGCAACAGCCAGGGCAACATACAACCAGCGGTAAAACAAATTGACATCAGGCGCACAATCACAACCTGTTTTAGAGGCGCCGCTTCCGGCAATTACGCGGCGATTATAAGTGATGATCTGATACAAGGGATACAGCAACGGACGAAACCAGCGACTGCGAAACAAAGGCTTGAAAACGGGCATTCGTTCACCAATGATCAGAAAAAGTGCGCTGAGGCCGTAGGTGACTTCGCCAGTCTTGGTGTCGAGCAAGGGGATCTCATGTCGAGCACGGTCAAAATCGATTTTGGCCAGCAATTCTGGGCTTATGTTGGCAAAGCCTCTGCGTTCTTTCAGCCAGCCTGCTTTTACGAACCCGGCGGTGTAAGCTTGGCACAATGGGCAATTGTCGTCGTAGACAATGACTTTATTATCAAGGGTTTCCATAAAAAACAGGTTTGTTTTATAGCGAAAAAAACTCGATGAAATTTAGTTTCAGAAAAAATTGAAAACTTGATTTAACGCACTTATGTCAAGCAGTAGTGTCATCCTGAGCGCAGCGAAGGATCTGAGGCGGCTTTTAAACGTGCTTAATCGGATCCTTCGCTGCGCTCAAGATGACAACATGGCTTGGAGGCTCGATAGGGCTTGTTAAGCTCCTACTTAAATACTGTTTAAGATCCTACTTAAGGCCTGCTCAAGCTCCTACTTAAATCGCGCTGCGACCACCAAATCTTTAGATCCCGGCGTGTAAACATAGAACCCTTCTCCGCTCTTTGCGCCAAGTTTTCCAGCCGTTACCATGTTGACCAACAGTGGGCAAGGCGCATATTTCGGGTTTCCAAAACCATCGTGCAACACCCGAAGAATGGACAGACACACATCCAGCCCGATAAAATCAGCTAGTTGCAAGGGACCCATCGGGTGCGCCATGCCCAGTTTCATCACAGTGTCAATGCCTTCCACATCACTGACGCCCTCGTAGAGCGCATAAATGGCTTCATTGAGCATGGGCATCAGGATTCGGTTGGCTACAAATCCTGGATAGTCATTGACTTCTACCGGGACTTTACCCAATTGCTTTGAAAGCGACATGATGCGTTGACAAACGTCGTCCGTAGTAGCGTAGCCACGGATTACCTCAACCAGTTTCATCACTGGCACCGGATTCATAAAGTGCATCCCGATTACCTGTGTGGGGCGTTGCGTGGCCGCAGCAATCTGGGTAATACTAATGCTCGAAGTATTGGTGGCCAAAATGGCTGCAGGAGGCGCGTGTTGATCTACATCCGTGAAAATTTTGAGTTTCAAGGTGGCGTTCTCCGTGGCCGCCTCCACGACCAGATCTGCCTTAGCTACCCCGGCCCTTAAGTCTGTTATAGGATGAATACGAGCTAAAGTGGCCGTTTTTTCGTCCTCACTGAGGGTTCCCTTGGCAATTTGTCGATCCAGATTTTTGCCAATGGTGGCCACTGCTTTTTCTAAGGCAGTAGCTGCCACGTCAACCAAGGTTACGTTGAAGCCATTTTGGGCAAATACGTGAGCAATACCGTTGCCCATGGTGCCACTTCCGACTACAGTTATGTTTTTCATGAATTTATACTATTTTTTGAACATTGGATATTGGACATTGGTCATTGGAAGTTGAACATTGAACATTGAACATTGGATATTGGACATTGGTCATTGGAAGTTGGTCATTAGACATTGGTCATTGGTCATTGGAAGTTGGACATTGGACATTTCCTACTTCCCCAATTTCCCCCGCCACTCCTGAATCGCCGCTTCGATGGCTTCTTTGCGATTTTCGGGATCGGGGTGGCTACTTTGGAACTCGGGCGTGCGGTTGGGGCCAGCAGCTTGTTTAAGGATTTCCATCACGGCAGTCAGGTTATTGGGATCGTAACCCGCCTCGATCATAAAGCGTACCCCAAGATTGTCGCTTTGAAGCTCTTGTCCACGACCATATTTGAGTTGGATCATATTCGCTACCGATTGCGCAATATAGCCAGAATTCGGGTTGGAAGGATCATAGGTGGCCATGGTGACCGCCCCGGTAATCCCTTGAGCCAATTCCATCTGAGAAAGTCTTTCTGCACTGTGTCGGGCTACGACATGGCCGACTTCGTGGCCCAGCACGCCCGCCAGCATATCCTCGCTAAGTGTTTTTCCATCCTTTGTAAGCCGGAAAAGTAATCCTTCGGTAATAAAAACCTGGCCACCTGGCAGTGCGAAGGCATTAATCGTCTGCGGGTCTGCCAAAAGGTGAAAATCGTATTGATACGGGGTTTGTGAAGCCGCGGAAGTTTGGACTACTTTTTGCCCTACTCTTTTGACAATCGCTGATGCTTGTTGATTTCCACTCAATCCGCCCATTTGTTGCGCCATTTGTGGGGCACTTTGCAGGCCCATAGCAATTTCCTGTTCTGGGGTCATAGAGATGTGCTGCGTTTCACCCGTGATTTCGTTCACAGAACTTTGACCATAGTATTTGCACACGGCAAAGCCTGCCATTACTACAGCAATAATTAGCGTAGGTGGGATACGAAACCCGCCGTTTTGATTTTGACCGAACATAGTTGGAATGTTTTGTTTTAAAATAGAGGAGAACCCGTTTTGCCCGCCGAAAAGTGCGGGTTAGAAATTTATGAACTTTTAAACAATAATTTTTTCACAAGTTCCTTAGTGATGTCTAAGAATTCCAATGGCGAAAGTCGTTTAGCTTTTTGAAAGCACAAAACTTTCCAAACTTTTGAACTTTAAGAAAATAAGGGAGTTCACATGTTTTAACTTTGCCGAAATTTTAAAAAAGCAACGTAAGCTACGCCTTAACCCATATTCTACGACTTCTACTCCATGGATTTACTGAAGCAACTTTTTTCCGAAAAAGCACAAGCCCTCTCCAAAGAGGTAAAAGAACTCCTCCAAGCACACGGCAACGTTAAGATTGACGATGTGTCGCTTGAACAAGCCTACGGCGGAATGCGCGATATCACCAGTATGATCTGGGAACCCTCACTCCTAGACCCTGAGGAAGGCATACGCTTCCGTGGATACTCCATTCCCGAACTTCGCGAAAAACTCCCTTGCGCCAAAAATGGCAAAGAACCCCTTCCTGAGGGACTTTTCTGGCTCATGCTCGTTGGAGACATCCCGACTCCAGAACAAGTAAAATGGCTGACCGAAAACTGGGTGCGCCGCGCTAATGTCCCAGAATACGTCTTCCGTGCCATTGATGCAATCCCATTAGATGCCCACCCGATGACTCAATTCTCCGTCGGCGTGATGGCGATGCAGAATACCAGCGTGTTTGCCCAACGCTACACCATGGGCATGACACGCTCCGAATACTGGGATGCAACCTACGAAGATACCATGAACCTGGTCGCCAGATTACCCAGGGTGGCAGCGTATATCTTTCGCCGGGTGTACCATAATGGGGAACATCTGCTGCCCGACATTTCCTTGGACTGGGGTGCAAACTTTGCACACATGCTAGGCTACGACGATGAGGGATTCAAAGAATACATGCGTCTTTTTCTAACGATCCATGCCGATCATGAGGGCGGAAACGCTTCGGCGCATACCACGCACTTGGTTGGCTCTACACTCAGCGATCCGTACCTGTCTTTTTCAGCCGCTTTGAATGCGCTTGCAGGTCCGTTGCACGGTCTTGCAAATCAGGAAGTTATCCGCTGGATTCAGAAAATGGTGGATACCCTTGGAACAAACAAACCTTCTCGCGAACAGATCAGCGAGTATGTTAAAAGCACCCTGGCCAGCGGAAGAGTTATTCCAGGCTACGGCCACGCCGTATTGCGCAAACCAGACCCACGCTACATGGCACAACGCCAATTTTGTGAAGACAATGTGCCAGATGATGAACTGGTAAAAGTAGTTTGGAAGATATTCGACGTCGTACCACCTATCCTCAGCAGTCTCGGTAAAGTGAAAAATCCCTGGCCAAACGTGGACGCCCACTCGGGTGCGGTATTAATTCACTACGGCCTAACCCAATACAATTTCTACACTGTTCTCTTTGGTGTGAGCCGATCACTTGGCGTACTAGCTGCGCAGTGCTGGGCACGGGCACTAAGCCTTCCACTTGAACGTCCAAAATCGGTCACCACCGCTTGGGTAAAAGAGTATTTGGCAAAAGAAGGGAAGTTGACGGCGGAAGAGTAATCAGGCCTGGATTGTTTAGACCACGATGGTTTTAGATTTCCAGCCGTACACTTCTTTTTTGCGGCTTGTCATTCTGAACGTAGTGAAGAATCTGAGGCCGAAGGCCTAAAATTTAGAAGAAAAAGCTTCAGCCTTCGGCCTCAGATTTTTCACTACGTTCAGAATGACAAGCAATTTGAACGCGCAAATTTTCAAAATAAAAAAGTGTACGGCTGAAAGTACGCGCATCACTTTTTCCTGTCGAGCACATCTTTCACCGCCCAGAGCACATCTTTTTTGCCAAGGCCGTATTTTTCCAATAATTCGGCGGGTTTTCCGCTTTCGCCAAAGGAATCATTCACCCCAACATATTCCATAGGTACCGGGAGTTTATGGACGAGCAGGTTGGCAATTGCGTCGCCGAGCCCACCATTGCGTTGATGCTCTTCAGCGACCACCACTGCACGGGTTTTGCTCACCGAATCAAGGATAGTTGCTTCATCAAGCGGTTTGATGGTGTGGATATTGATGACTTCGCAAGAAACACCTTGTGCTGCGAGTTCTTGCGCCGCTTCAACGGCCGTCCAGACCAAATGTCCGGTTGCAAAAATGGTCACGTCAGTGCCAGAAGCGAGTAGAAGGGCTTTACCGATCTCAAATTTCAAGTGCTCGGTAAACATAGGCCATGCCGGGCGGCCAAATCGCAGGTAAACCGGGCCATGATGTTCCGCGATAGCCATGGTAGCCGCCTTGGTTTGATGGTAGTCACAAGGGTTTATCACGGTCATGCCTGGTAGCATACGCATCATGCCTATATCTTCGAGAATTTGGTGGGTAGCACCATCTTCCCCAAGGGTTACTCCGGCGTGTGAGGCACAAATTTTGACATTTTTATCCGAGTAGGCGATGCTTTGACGAATTTGATCGTACACGCGCCCGGTCGAAAAGTTGGCAAAAGTTCCTGTAAAAGGGATTTTTCCAGCCGTTGCCAAGCCCGCAGCAATACCCATCATATTGGCCTCAGCGATACCAATTTGAAAAAAACGCTCGGGAAATTCTTTTTGGAAATGCTGCATTTGCAGGCTTTCCATGAGGTCGGCGGTGAGTCCGACAATATTTGGGTTCAGACGGCCAGCTTCGAGCAGGCCTTGGCCGAAGCCATCACGGGTGGCTTTTAAGCCAGTAGAGGTTATGTCGTTGATATTCATTTACTTGTGTGTAGTAATGTCGCGCGGCACATCGCGTTTGATGATTTCGACCTGCAAAAGAACCAAAAACCTTGCTAAGGAACGGCTGTTCTTTCTAATCTCCATTCCCAAATCTTTCCGTCTTCGATGTCAATATGCTCCTCAATGAATTGAAAACCAATCTTTTGTAGCAAATGATTGGATGCATTTTTTTCAGCCAAAGTATGTGCTATAACTAGCTTTACCGCCTCATGTCGAAATGCATTTTCCACTAAAGCACGGGCAGCCTCGGTTGCCAGGCCCTGACTTTGATAGGCTTCGGCAATCTCATACCCAATTTCAACTTCACCAGCAAAGCTCGGCGTACCTTTGTAGCCACAGGTGCCAATAAGCCGCACGTCGCGACGATGTACGACAAGAAAGTTCCACCAACCCAAATCTGCCTCATGTTCGCGTAAAAAGTCGCGCATCCAAATCATCGCCTCGGGGAAGTGCAGCCAGTGTTCGGCAAAATCAACCCCTCCCAATAGTGCCGAAAGTGATGGCCAATCCTCGTCAGCGATAGCCTCTAGCATGGGCAAATTGGCGGGAACAAGAAAAAGTCGTTCGGTTTGTAACATCATGTCGCAAGATTCAGGAAGTTTTTTCAAATGACCATGAACAACCTAATTCAAAATTCAATTCGCGAAAGCATAGCCGTCAAACAAGCTATTTGTGCCGATGAGGTTTTTTTGCAAAAAATAGAAACGGCGGCGAATATGCTGGTTCAAACCTTCCAGAACAACGGCAAAGCGCTTTTTTGTGGAAACGGTGGCAGCGCGGCAGATGCCCAGCACATTGCGGCAGAACTTTCAGGGCGTTTTTATACCGATCGGCCACCCCTCTACGCGGAGGCGCTGCACGTAAATTCATCTTATGTCACCGCTGTGGCCAATGATTATGGTTACGAAGCCGTATTTGCCCGAATGGTGCAGGCCGCAGGTCGAACAGACGACGTCCTCGTTGCATTCAGCACTTCAGGAAACTCCCCTAACATCTTGAAAGCCATAGAGATGGCAAAAGAAAAAGGAATGAAAATCATAGGATTCTCCGGTGCATCAGGTGGCAAAATGGCCAGGCTTTGTGATGTATTACTGAATGTCCCGTCAACGGATACCCCCCGTATTCAGGAAGCGCATATTTTGATTGGACATATCCTGTGCCAGTATGTTGAAGTCACCCTTTTTTAAAACGCATACGAACGGGTAAATAACAACTTCTTACACTCGAACAGCTTCAATTTTTCCTGTTTTTCGACTTTTTTCTGCCATAAAACCCATCACATGGCTTTCGATGGAGGCATCAATCGTGGAGGTTAGTAATTCCGGCTTTCGCTGAGATACCGCCTGTAACCAGTTGCGTACCAAACGCCAGTCGCCACCGCCGTGGCCATCGCCGCTGGAATTATCGTAAACGGTACTTTTCCCGGTACGAAAATCGTTCAGTGTAAATGTATCCATATCGCCAACAATATCGCCCATGCTGCCCATTACGCGGGTACGACGTCCGCTATAAGAAGTGAATGCTTCCATGGAAAACGCAGCCGTTACCCCGCCTTCAAACTCCATTGAAGCCACATAATGATCCTCCTGGTTATTGTCCATTTGATACACACAGCGGCCATAGTTGGTGGTACGAAGCTTTTCTAAAATAACATCGCCTTGCTTATCTTTTTCTTCCGGCAAGTCAAACACATAAGTCCAGCCCCGCTGTCGGTAATAAATTTTCATGGCGGAGTAAGGGCAGGTGCTTTCCACTGCACAGCCATCCATACATCTTGGGGTACTGCCAGCGGGGGCATTTTCTTTTTTAAACCATTTGATACCTCCCATCGCCACAATTTTTTTACACGGCTTTGCAATGAGCCAGCGCAGGATATCCAGGTCATGGCAGCTTTTGGCGAGAATAATGGGCGTAGTAGCATTTCTATCGTGCCAATTGCCTCGTACATAGCTGTGACTCATGTGGATATGCTCGATGGGTTCCATGTGTTGAATGCTGACGAGTTCGCCAATTGCCCCGCTTTGCATGATATCACGAAGTTTTTCAAAATAGGGCGCGTAGCGAAGTACATGGCATACCGCTACAATTCTCCCCGTTTTTTTAGCCAAGGCCAGAATGTCGCGGCATTCTTTTTCTGAGGGGGAGATGGGCTTTTCCAGCAGTACGTCGTAGCCTGCCTTCAGGGCTGCCATACATGGGCCGTAGTGCAAATTGTCAGGCGTTGTGATGAGTACCGCATCCGCGAACTTTGGCCGCTGGAATACCAGTTCCCAAGTAGTAAAGCGATTGGAATGCTCAATTTTATGCTTAGCCGTGTATCGTTC
>JBBQLD010000188.1:0-8649 GCA_038327555.1 Chitinophagales bacterium | reverse complement strand
CATATACTTCAGCATACACAGCAGGGTCAATTATGCCCCGCTTGGCATATTCTCCCGCCAGGTGATGGGCATACTGTAATATCATATCCGGCTGGGTGCTCATCATTTTTTCCTGCAAAACCGTCAGAAATTCCCGGTTGTTCACCGCAAACGTTCCTTCGCCCGATTTGGGTTTGACGGTAAAATAGGCAGCGCCGGATTTTTCCATCAGCATGACCCGCCACGAAAACCGGTAACCTTCCTCATTCCAAAATAGATGTCCGGGATAGCGCAAATAACGCAAGGGAATCAGCACCTGAAACGTGATATAAATCCCCACCAACAGCGACATCATTGTGGTGGAAATATTTCGGTACTCGAATTTTAAATCCGCCGTTTCGCTGTTGTAAAAAGGGAGTCGGGCCAAAATTTTCTGATGAAAACTACCCGAAAAAAACAGCAGACTGGAGGTCATCATGATATAGGGAAACATGCCGATCCCCGGAAAAAACAGCGCTGTACCAATATGAAACAGCACTACAAAGCCGTACGCTACCGGTCTGGTTTTGCCAGATAAGAGGAAAAAGACAATAAAGAGGTCGTAAATCGCGCCAAACCAAGAAAATAAATAAGCTGTGAAGGGATGGTACATCAGTGAACCAATGACCGGCAAATGGCTTTTGGCCGGAAGCCAGATGGCCATCGGCATAGCATCCAACATCCAGTCAGGGTTCAATTTTGCCAGTCCGGCAAACACGTAAACAACGGCAAGTTGAAAGCGCAAAATGCCAATAGAAATCAATGGAACCTGTGTACAGCGCAGCTTTGGCCAGATCCGAGTGTCTACGGCGTAAAATCGGCCGGCCGGGAGCCAAATCAGTAAAAAAGCGATCAGGCTTACAAAATAGTAGTGATTCAAATAAGTCGCTACATCGATCAGCTCAAGGTAAACGAATCCGGTAAAAAACCAGACACTGGCTATGCGGTACAAAAAGCCAATAGCAATGCATAGTGCCGCAATCGCAACAGACGCGAACAGGACATGCATGCCGATATTGCCCAATGGTTTTACCCATTCGAATCCGACATAGGTAAAGTGAAATTTTGGAGAAACGTATAAATCCGTGATCCATCCGAACCACCAGAATCGAACCATGCTCAAGAACATGAGCATGCCGAAGGTGATCCTAAATGTGATTAGAGGCGCTATCGAAACCGGCTGCGTCAGCTTTTCCCATGGCAATCTATGAAACAATGTGGCCACCTGCTGTTTTTTTAGAGCTTAATTTGACAAACACAGTACCGCTTAATCTCCATCATTATCTGTAAAGGTAATTTGCACACCAGTGGCAGAGGCGACATCCGTTTTCAGCAGCGTCAGTAGTTTTTGAATTTCTTTGTAAGCTGCTTCCACTTTTGCATGTTCTGTGGTGAAAGCCGCAGACATAGGATCAGGGATGGATTGGAGTGCAGCGATGGACACATCAAATTGAGCTGTCACTTCATCATTTAATGCATCCCGGTTAAGGGCAACGAGGTAGTCGGACAAGCCTTTTCCGCTAGAGGCGCCAGTGTAGAGCTCTTTTAATGCTGAAAGATTTTCAACCGCCAGCGCTGCGGATATGCCGGCATAATACGCTTCAGTTTTGTTCGCAAATACGATGCCTCCAGATTGTTTTCCGAACGGCCAGCCAATGCGCGGACCCTTAATCAGGTCCAGCTGGTAAGCCAATTGATTGACCAGGTTGCCGATCGGGCTGCCCACATTGGTTTTGGTATTGCTGACAAAATCAGCCCGGTAGGTTGTCCAATCTCCGGCCACCTGATCGATCAGACCTTTTAAGCGGCTTACCACGTCGCGGATATATTTGGCCCGGCCTGCAGGATTGACCGCAAACCGGTCTAGCGCCTTCGGTTCAAAAATCAGGTAGTTCAGTGCCGGAAACCCCTGGGAATAAAAGGAGTTTCGGGTGAGGCTAACCAGATTATAATTGCCTGTGGCAATATTGTTTTCAATATTGATGGTATCGATCGAAAAACCGGTCAGCTCGCCTACTGAGGAAAAATCATAATCGAGTCCGCCTGAATAATTGGCGTAAATATCAAGCAATTGGGTTTCTGCAGGACCAAACTGGAAGGCCGCAATCTTTTCATATTGCAGATGCGCAGCTATGTAAGCCAGTTTTAATTTGCTGAGCGTCAGCTGGGAAGGCGCTGCCAGATAGGCTTCACAGATGGTTTGCAATGCGCCCATCTTTTGCTGCATCTCCTGATACCTCGGAATTATAAGTTGATCTGCATAATTCGTAATCATGGCGGTTTTATCATACCCATTGTCGTCAGGACTACCAGGGGTGGATTTTTCACAGGCAAAAAAGGTGCTTATTGCAATTATTCCAAGGAATAGAAAATGCGATTTGTAGTTCACTTTGCTGGATTTTAAATCTTTTAAAAAATCAATTATCACGGACTAAAGCCCGTAGGTGCTTTTCAGAATGTTTTGTGCCGTTACCAGATCGGTAAATCCTGGCTGGCCCAACAACACATAAAAGTCTGTGTGGATAATTCGGTTCAGGGTAGCGAAATTAGCAGCCGTCAGTTTGCTGCTGGACGGACGGTATTTCAAGGAAGCGATAAAGCCAAAACCCTCGGAAAGTTCGTGCAATTGTGCACCATAGTTTCCGATATTGGAAGAAGCTGTTGGCGCTGTAACATAACTCAACACTGCAATTGCAGCCAGTTGCTCCCACTTTTCCAGGATGATATCGGCTTGTTCGTTGCGGGCATCCACATCGTAAGCGCCGATGGCAGCACGGCCTTTCAGGAATGCGCCGAAAATGGTGCTTCCTGCTTGAATTGGTATGCCGCGTTCAGCCAAGTAGCCGCCCCACAAGAGCGGACGGTTTGGATCCGAATTCACATAAGTGAGGGTTGCATCGTAATTTGTTGGTACAGACAGATAGCCAAAAGCTTCGTCCCAGGCCGCTTGAGCAGCAAGTGTATCCGCAATCCCCATGGTTTTTACATGGTTCAGGAGCAGCATCGCTTCTTTGAACAGTAGTGCGCCCATGGTGCCTTTTGCGTAAGCCTGGCTGTATTCAAGACCAGTTGGACTTACCACAATTTTGTTGGCGTTTCTGGGTACGAATCCGCCTACCCCTGCTGAAGCATTTACACCAGTATTAAAGATCAAAACGCTGTCAGCGTAGGATTTATACAAAGCACCCTCCGAAACAAAACTGCTGATGCTAAAACTGGAAGCATTCAAATCAGCATTCGCAAACGGGCTGTTTGTGTTGGCAAACATATTATTCACAACAGCCTGATCCAACGGAACCACGGCACTGCCGGCATTGGCTTTACTTAGGTAGGCGTTCAACTCAACGGTCATTTTGACGAGCTGAGTAGATTTTGTGTAATTGACATTGTTGAAGTTGTAGGTAGTAGGTACCGTGTAATTGCTGGAAACACTGGGCTCATCATTTTCACCACAGGAAGAGAAAAAAAGCGCCGTGGCCATGAGCGCTGCGAGTGGGAGTAATTTACTGATCATCGTTGAAATGTTTAAATTTTGCGCAAAGGTAGACCGGCATACCGGGCAACTCTGTCACGCGTTGGTAATTTAATTAGTCTAAATAAGGCTCAAATGTAGTAGTTCCTCCAATATCAGACACCACTTTTTGTAAAAAATTAACGTTAAAATAATATAGCGCGAAAACTTGTATTCACCCACATAAATTTTGTATTTTTTTCAAATTTGCGCCCAGGGCTAGCTACTTTTGTGCTTTAAAAAGTATGATACCCATCATAAAGCTTTGATTCTGTGACAAAAACTGCAATTCTGCTCCTGATTATTGGAACCATAGCCTTTTTGGCTACTTCTTCTCAACCCATTGGTAATCCCGATGCTTATACTGCGCTTTACCACTCCAAAATCAGGCAATTCACCGTGCAGCAGCAAGTTCTACTGCACACCATGGAGGCAGGTGATTTGAGTGCTCCGGCAGACATGGAAAAAATCAGCCTTCAAATTGGTCTGGCGCGGGACAAGATGAAAAGCATCGATTTTTGGTTGCGTTATTTTGATCCTATTGGGTATAAAAAGATCAACGGTCCCTTGCCTGTAGAATGGGAAACGGAAGTGTTTGAAAAATTTGAAAAACCTTATAAGCGCATTGGCGCGGGACTAACTTTGGCGGCATTGTATTTGGAAGAACCCGTCTGTGAAAAAGATAGCTTGTTGCAGTTGATTCAGGCTTCCATTTTGGCGACAGAGGGTTATCGTGCAGATTCTACAACCAAGGTTTTGCCCGATTTTGGCCATTTTTATTTCTGTAACCGCCTTTTTCTTCTAAATCTTGCAGCAATTTACACCACGGGTTTTGAATGCCCGGACTCTGAGCGGATCATTCCTGAATTGCGCTTCATGATGGATCAGGTGCAGGAAATATATCGCGCATACGATATCAGTTTTCCAGAGCGTAAGCTCTCGCCGGACTATTGGAATAAGTATCAGGAAGCCCTACATTTTGTTCAGACACAACCGGACGAAGCTGCGAAATTTGATCATTTCAACTTCATTCGGCTATATGTTAACCCATTATTCAAATTGAATCAGGAATCAATCCGCAGGTATGAGATTTTCTCCGGTAGTTTTGTGGATTATAGCTTAAATAATGAAGCGAAATCTATTTTTGATAAGGATTTGTATTTTGGACAAAATGATAAGGGCTTGTTTTTAAGGGTGAAGGATCCTAAAACTTTGGCAGAAATAGAGGCGGTAGGGAAATTGCTATTTTACGATCCCATTTTGTCTGGCAATAATCTCAGAAGTTGTGCCTCCTGTCATAAATCCGATGCCTATTTTACGGATACGATTTCAACTACCGCCTTGCAGTACAATCGTACGGATCACTTGACCAGAAATACGCCCTCCCTGATCAATGTGTCTTACAATCATTTGTTGATGTTGGATGGAAACCATATTTCCTTGCAAAATCAGGCAAAAGCGGTATTAAACAACCCGCTGGAGTTGAATAACGACCCCTCCACCTTGTTAAAAAAAATATTAAGCTGTCAGGAATACAAAACAGCCTTTACAAATTTGCTCCAAGAAACCCCTCAGGAATCAGAGATCACCTTGAGCCATATTATCTCTGCCATTACGACTTATTACCATAAGTTCAGCCTGAGCTATGCGCCCTTCGACGATGCCATGGATAGAAATTACGCACTGTCAGAATCAGAGCAGCGTGGTTTTAATCTTTTTATGAGCAAAGCCCAATGCGCCACCTGCCATTTTGCACCTCAATTTAATGGCGTTAAACCACCTTATGTCGGTTCGGAGTTCGAGGTACTGGGCGTTCCGGCGGATAAGCAATATCACAAATTGAGTGCCGATGAGGGACGTTATACGGTGAATCCGGCTTTTGAAACCTTACATGCTTTTAGAACGGGCTCTCTGCGAAACATTGCATTCACCAAACCGTATATGCACAATGGCGTGTTTACGACCTTGGAAGAGGTGATTGATTTTTACGACTCCGGGGGGGGCGTTGGCAATGGGCTTCAACTTGAAAACCAAACGCTTGCTTCAGACTCTCTACACTTAACGCCATTGGAGAAAAAAGACCTGATCACCTTCTTGAATACCCTGAACGAAAAAATTCCATTTGAAACGCCGCCAGCGAAACTCCCTGCTTCACGAACTAAAAGTCTGAATGCACGAAAATTGGGGGGCGAGTATTAAATCAATCCAATATTATGAAAAAAACTCAAGCTATTTTCGCGTTTTTGTGTTTATTCGGATGCGCGACTAAAAAACCGGAATTGTATGTCTACCCGTCCGGAATTGTGGAAGAAAAAAAGGCTGAATTTGTACAGTACTGTGAAAAAGGGAAAGCCCTGTATAAAATTCACTGCGCTAAATGTCATACTACCGTAGTGAACGGGAAAGAGGTAATTCCAGACTTCACACCCATACAAATGGATGCATATAATATGAGACTGGGCACAATCAAGCATCAAGCTACCTTAACAGAAAGAAACATTCCTGAGGAGGAACTTGAAATAGTGCTCTTTTTTCTAGGGCATAAAAAACCCAATGTCCCTGTTGAAGAAAAGAAAAAAGGAAGCTGAAACAACCCTTAGGAACGCGGCACCAATAACTTAGTCATTTTAGGTCAACCATTTTTTCATCAGACAACCCTATTTTTCTGCGAATAGTGGGGCTATTTAAATAAAAATAGCGGCCGTATGATGGAACAAAGGGTGGCATCAAATGACTAAGTTATTGGTGCCGCGTTTAAGGCTGGAAAACAAATTTTAACATTTTTTCCGAACAAGCACCCTCCCACATACTTCATTCCAAAAGGCAAACGTTAAAGCCTTGCTCCTTGAGCAAAATGTTTCTCACTCTGACAAAGATTTAATCTAACGAACATTCTCAGACCGACTTATGGCAAATCCTCAATACAAAATCCTGCTGGTCGAAGACGACCAAAACTTCGGCGACGTGCTCCGTTCTTACCTTGAAATGCACGATTACGATGTAACGCTCGCTACCGACGGCGTACTCGGCCTCGAAGCTTTCCGCAAAAGCCACTACGACCTTTGTGTCTTTGATGTGATGATGCCGCGCAAAGACGGCTTCACCCTCGCCAAAGACGTACGCGAACGCAACAAAGACGTGCCCATCATCTTCCTCACGGCCAAAACGATGAAGGATGATGTGGTCCAAGGTTTCAAAATCGGCGCCGACGACTACATTCCCAAACCGTTCAACTCGGAAGAACTGCTGCTTCGCATCCAAGCGGTGTTGAAGCGGGTGAACAAAAACCCGGATCCCCGCGATGACCAGCGCGAGTACATCATCGGCAAATATCATTTTAATTTCCCGTTGCGCATTCTGACGTTTCAAGACCCAAAACCTGGTCAGGAAAACCAATGGAAACTCAGCCCAAAAGAAGCTGAGCTACTCAAAATGTTCTGCAAATACATCAATGACGTGACGCCACGCTCTGAGGCGCTTACCAAAATCTGGCACGAGGACACCTACTTTACCGCGCGCTCGATGGATGTTTTTGTGACCAAACTTCGCAAATACCTGGCGCTTGACTCTGCCATCGAAATTGTAAATATCCACGGCAACGGGTTCCAGCTTTTGGTGCGCGAACCTGCTGCTGCTTAGAAACTGTTTTAAACCCCTCACCGGGCAGGGCAAAACGCCTATAAATTCACCCATTCCTAAATCGAAAAAAATTAGGAAGTAAAAAGGTGAAATGCCAATTCATTGTTGGAAACAGTGGACGACTCGAATTACTCCCATCCGTATCATGTGGGTTCTACCCAACCCCCTTGCAGAGACAACTCATGCTGATTTATTGGAAGGAATTCCGATCATTTGCATCAAAATTTGGTCGCGATTTGCACTGAGCACTTCCCAATCCTTCGGGTGCTGCCTTTGAAAAATTCGCGCGGCCCGCCCTTCTTGCCAGCGTTTTGCATTATCCATAAAAACCTCTGCCAAATAGCCACACAAGACAAGCACAACCAAAGCCGCCCAAGCCCAAAGGCTGCTTCCCCAAAGCCAAAAAGCCAGTTTCCAGCCCCCCCACAGTGCGAATAGAAAAGTAAAAAGCCCTGCCAACATCTTTATATTGCTGTCGTAACCAGGGTAAAGTTTCAGCCGTTTGCAAAGCAGCCAGGGAAGCCAGCAAGGCAAAAACCAAAACCCGTATCCGAGTAGGAAAAATGGCACCAGCAAGACGTTGGACAATGGATGTTGGACTTTGGATGTTGGATGTTGGACTTTGGATAATCCTGCATCTGTTAGGTTTGCACTTTGAAGTTTTGAAAAATAGTCCGCGATTTGGGCTTTTATGGGTTCATTTAGCATGTTTTTAGCTAAAAAACCTTTCAGAAAAAGATATTCTTCAGTATCTGAAAGTCCCAAGCCGGCGTTTCGAACCATAATTTCAGCCTGGTCAACGAACACATCGCCTGCCTCGCTGCCGGAATTGAGGGTAAGCGCACTGACGCGGCTACGGATTTCGGCGGTGAAGTCTTCTACTGCCTTTTCAGGGTCTTTTTCATAAGCCGCTGCCCAGAGACTTGTGTCAAAGGGCGCACCGTATTCCACGGTCGTCCGGCTGCGAAAAAGTCGGGGCGCGTCGTAACTGATCCCTACGGGGATGATTTTCACGCCGAGTTGCCAATGGTTACGGCGTTCTGCACCAGAAGCGATACGAGCCGTGCCGGTCTTAAAAGGACGCACATAGCGGTTCATCCAGCTCACACCTTCGGCAGCGACGTAGAGCACTCCGTTTTTTTCTAAGTGTTGGAAAGACGCCTCAAAAGCCGCGTCATTGTCGCGGGCTTCACCCTCAGCTACGTCTTCTTTTCGTTTGACCGGAATGCAGAAAAGCCGGGTGAGAATCCAGGCACTTACAGGATTTTTGAACAGCCCGTAATTGGCGAGAAAAAACATTTCCTGACGGATATTGATGCCCGTATTGAGCGGATCAATCAGGGTATTGGGGTGGTTTGAAACGACGATGGCAGGCCCGTCAAAGCGCAAATGTTCGCGACCCAGTACCAAACGGCGGCGGAAAAAAACGGAGATTCCCACCCAAGAGGTGAGTCGAAGCCAGGCATAAATCAGGCGAAGAA
>JBBQLD010000187.1:0-8676 GCA_038327555.1 Chitinophagales bacterium | reverse complement strand
AGAGTTTATCAAGGGCTCCAAACGTTGGTCAATCCCACTCTCGAATAGGATAAAAACTAAGGTAATTGTCGTGAAAACTGGCCCCACAGCACCAAATTTCTCGGGCGTAACCACATGCCATATTGGCCCAAGCAAGAGCCCGATGATGAAAAGCCATAGCACATCAGGTATCTTTGTGCGGGCAAAAAGCGCAGCAAACCAATGCGATAAAAAAATAGTACAACCGACAAATACAATGGTGAGTGCGGTAGGCATGCTTTAAAATGGGTAGAATAAAGTATGCGAATGTAGTCTACCCAATATAAATTCAAGGTAAAATTATGTCGCAAGCATCACAAACTTCGAATACACTCGCCACAGCCTTCCTGCCAGAAGCGAAAGCGGGTAGCCAGTCTCCCAATCAGCAATACTCCAATCACCCAATCCTGCTTTTCGATGGGGTTTGCAACTTGTGTAACGCATCTGTACAATGGATCCTGAAGCGCGACCAACAGGGCCAATTTCGCTTCGCAGCGCTACAATCGGAAGTTGGGCAACATTTTTTGCAAAAACATGGGCTTGCAGCTAAAGATTTTGACACGGCCGTGTTGGTGATCGGCGAACAGATTTTTCTGCGTTCGGATGCAGCACTCGAAATCGTTAGGCGATTAGGTGGTTTTTGGCGGCTACTTTATTTTTTCAAAATCCTGCCGCGCCCACTACGCAATGCAGTGTATAATCTGGTGGCTCGCAACCGCTATCGATGGTTTGGGCATCGCGAGGAATGTATGTTGCCCAAGCCAGCGTGGAAGGAGCGATTTTTGTAGCGGCGCAGACAGATAGATGTAGTTGCGTCAAGAGCGTTGACTTTGAAAAAGTAGCAGATTATATTTTATTCCATTTTCAAGGTATACCCTATTGACACAACGTATACATGCAGCTAAAAAAAATCCCTTATAAAATTTGAAATTATTCCTAACGGCAGATATAACTTGCGGCGCATATTTCTTTAATCCGTAGAATATCTCGTTCACAATTTTTAAATTTTACCATGAACAAATTTCTCTCTCTCCGGCGGGTGCTGGCGATTGTTGCACTGCTCGTGGCCGTTTGGCTACTTTACCCCGTTATTTTTGGCAAAAAGAAACCCCGTGCGCCCGAAGAAGTCTTCGTGCGGATCGATTCAGCGCCAAATAATTTCAACACTTTTATGTCGGGAGGGCATGCCCCCTCTTCATTTGTGTCCCGCCAAACCTTTCAAACCTTAGGGGATCTTGACCCGAAGACTTTGGAAATGAAACCAGTGCTGGTAAAAACCATTCCCACTGTTCGGATGGTTCAGGACGGAGCGCGCAAAGGCTCATTCGCCTACGATTTCGAGATTCTCCCTGAAGCTGTTTGGGATAATGGCAGCCCTGTAACGGCCAATGATGTGGCTTTTACCTTTAAAATACTCTTTCATCCTGGCCTTCCAGCGGTTTATCAAGGATATTTGAAACAATTGTCAGGCATTGATATTGACCCAGCCAATCCTAAAAAATTCAGCATGTATTTCAGCAGTTTCTACATGCTTTCGTTGGAGACACTTTGTAGCACGCCCATCTATCCGGCGTATAACTACGATCCGTCAAACAGGCTGACAAATTTTCCTTTAAGTGACTTTTTAGACACGGCTAAAATTGTAATACTTGCTGCGGATGCGGGTTTGAAAACTTTTGTTGAGGAATTCAGTCAGGCAAAATTCGCCAACGATCCCAATGCCATTTCAGGCAGCGGCCCATACCGAATGGAGGTAATGAACGAACAAGGCGCAATTATGGTCAAAAAGCAAAATTGGTGGGGCGATAAGCTTGTTGAACAATATACGATGCTGTCTGCATATCCTAAAAAGCTGGTGTATAAAGTCGTGAAAGACGATCTTACCCTGGAGAACATGATCAAAAGTGGAGAGCTAGACTTGGTAGGAGGCGTCATCACCCCTACAAAGTTTTTAGAGATGAAAGCCAACGATTCGCTGGCTGCAAAGTTTGACTTTTTTACCCTTGGATCCACCCAATACAACCGCTGGGTACTCAATCACCGCAATCCAATTCTTGCCGATGTATTGGTGCGACAGGCGCTCACGCACTTGGTGGACTACGATTATTTTGTAAATCAAGTACAGCGAGGTTTGGCTGTACGGATTGCCGTTCCAATGCCCCCAGACCGGCCTTATTATGCAAAAAAAATCCCTTTACCCGATTTCAATATCGCAAAAGCCAAGGCTTTACTCGCCCAGGCGGGATGGGTGGATACAGATGGAAATGGTATTTTGGATAAGGTAATCAATGGCACGCGCCAGCAACTTTCATTTAAGCTGATGGCAGCTATGGCCATCAAAACCAACGAGTTATTTGCAAATAGCTTAAAAGAAACAGCTCGTCAAGCTGGGATTGATCTGATTGTTACAAGCGTGGATCTTTCCGTGATGAGTGCCGATACCCGGAGCGGGAATTATGATAGTGCCTTGCTTGGCGTTGCGCTTTTCCCAGGTCAAGTAGAATACTACCAACGGTTTCACTCTAAAAGTCTCTCTCCTGCTGGCGACAATCGCGCGGGCTATATCAGTGCAAAAGCGGATAGACTTATCGAGGCCATCCGTACCGAGCCAGACGTAGCTAAACGAAACGCTTTGTATCTTCAGGCACAACAAGTGTTTTATGATGAAGTCCCTGAGATCGTGCTGTTTGCGCCTTTGCAACGGATCATCATCTCCAAAAAATTTGTGCCAGGTATGGAAAGTGCTAACCGTCCGGGTTATTATGAGCAATTTGCTCGCATGAAGCCGGAATAGGAATAAGTTTGCAGTAACAAGTTTCAAGTGGAAAGTAACAAGTTTCAAGCGGAAATTTTCAAGCGAGCTTGTTACTTTCTACTTGAAACTTGTTACTGCAAACATGCTTTAATTCCCTTTCCCCTGTATTTCGTCCAAATATTCCACTCCTGAGTCTGCTGGTTCATGGAGCATAGCATTTTCGGCAGAGCGCCCAAATTCTTTATCAATTTCCCGTGCAATAAGTATTTTTCGTGCTTCACTGCGCTCAAACTCGGCTTTCACAGTTTTCTTCTTGCGTTTCATTTCGTACTTATCCAGGTTGCCGAGGATGGTATAATACAGGTTAAATCCGCCCTTTTTTTCAGGTAGTGGATCTAAGTCAGCATCATGCTTTTTGAGCCGATTGAGCAATACTTGACCTGCATTGACTTTGATTTTATAATCGATGTCGTTGTTGAAGGTGTGCTCTCCACTCAAGGTCATGTTCAGCGCATTACTTTGAAGGAGCATCACAGGGAGGTATACCCGCTGGTCTTTGATTTCAAGGTAATTTTGCATATCGGTGAACTTGATGCGTCGCAAATCATCGAGGTGTATGAAGGTGGAAAAGTCTTCAAATAGCTTCACCTTTAGCAATTCTCCATTGGTAGCCCGCACGTCGGAGAGGGCACGGAAGCGTTTCATATCAAATTCGCCAGTGGTATTCCAATATGCCCAGAGCACTACTCGTCCGCTCAATCTGCCCCGCATATTTGCATCAGTGATGACGTCCTGTCCAAAACTTTCGCATTGCTCCAACATGGTCTGCAAGTCAAGGTTGCTGGCTGTAATACGCATTTTCAGCGAAGGATCAAGGTCGAAACTAGCATTGCCATCCAGGGTGAGTTCCCCATGCATAGACAAGGTGTTTCCGCTGATATTCAAATTTTTGTGGTCAAATTCAAACCTGCCAGTAAAGTTTTTTGCTTCTATTTTTCCGTATTTAATGCCGGTAATACTGGCCTCAAAAGTGCCATTTAACTTGTCCATGTTGAGACTGCGTTCGGCATTTTTTTCTTTTTTCAAGGAATCCAGTTGCGCTTCACCACCTGCCTGCGAAGCGGTAGTCTGTACCGTAAACAGCTCCAAAATCTGATCTACATCGAAGTTTTGGGAGCGTAATTTTGCCTCAAATTCAAGTAACGCATCTGTCGTATTTAGTGAATCTGAGAAAAGTACCGGGAGCAGATTTTTAGCCGAACCCTGGAGGGTAAAATCGCTTTTCCCCGCTAAAAGCACAAAACTATCGAGCTTGAATTCATTGTCTTGTAAGCGCAAGAATCCAGTTTCAGCAAGCAGCGGGATGTTGTTGTACGTGAGCGCGGCCTTATCAAATTGGATTTCGCCCGCAGCAGTCACCTGGCTAATGCGTCGCATACTGGTCATGTCGGCATATCTACCTTGTACGCTTAGGCGATTGAGTCGAAGGAGTCCATCGCCCGCAGTGATTAGATCATTGTCAAAAAGCCCGTAAGCGGCATCAAGGGGTAATGTGCCATTAGCTTGAAAATTAACAATTGGATCGTCCAACTGAGTTACCTTCAAAGATAGACTCAGGGATTGCCCGCCAAAATCACCTTTAAAGTCAGCCAGTTCGAACGCGCCACTTCCATCTGGTTGAGCATTGTAGCGCGCGCGGAACGACACATTGCGCAGGGGGCTTTGGAGTTTTTCTGAACTCACCTTGCCATCGCGCAGGGTCACTTCGAATCCGATAGCTGGGGTTTCTGTTTTGCTCAGTCGCCCTTTTACAGTACCACTACAAGCGTAATTTCCCGAGCTTTGAAAGGAGCGAAAATATTCATGGTAAGCGCCTGGCAGTAAATTGGCGATCATCGAAATATCGCCCTCTTGGCTTACAAGTTTAAAGTTTAACTCGGTTGCATCAGACTTTGAGACGGCTAAACCCTCCACATTGAAAGTGTTGCCCCCGAGGATAAGTTCAACGTTTTGAAGACCATAGGCGCCCCGCTTGAGGTCTACGGCCAACACCGCATCGTAGCTAACTTTTTCGCCAGCGAGATAGCGGCTGCTGTCGGAATCCATGCGTATGATTTTGAGATCCGCCTGACTAGAAAGCCGGAATTGTTGGGCCGAAAAATTACCACTGGCGCTCGCTTGATTCACCATCATTTCTACAGCCTGGTTTGTGGGAATATTGTCGTACAGGATCGCAATGTTCTGAAGATCGGCCTTTTCCAAAGCGAGCCGAAGCTTGCTTTCTGCCGCAGGTTTTTTCGTGTTTTTTTCTTTCTTGAAAATATCGGTGTTCGCTTTTCCAGTACGGTCTACGATGATTCGAATAGCCCCTTTGCGCAATAGAACGGAGTGTATTTTCAGATCGTCGCCAAACAAGCTCAGCAAATCAAATCGGAACGAAAGCTCCTCCGCAGCAAGGAGTTGTCCGCCTAAGGCATCCTTTAACCGCACTTGAGCTAGGTTGATGGAGGCGGACGGGAAACCTGACAGGAGGGAGAGACTGGCATCGCCGACGCGAAGTTCTGTTTTGAGGCTTTTATTAATTTCAGCCACGAGTTGCTGGCTCACTTGTTTATCAAAAAAAGCAGCAAGGATGACCAGGAAAAGCAAGAAGCTGAGTACGGAAAATAATAAGCCTAGCAGGATTCGGCGCATCCAGGAGCGACGGGGAGGAGCAGGTGGCGGGCCAGTAAGTGGGATTTCCATTTTTAAAAGAGATTCCTTAAGTTTAGCAAATTTAGCGTATCCCAAAAATACAGTTGTGTTATTTCGGCACCACCATCTGCTCAATCGCCTTTTTCCAAACCAGATAGCCCAATCCGTTCACATGCAATCCATCTTCTGTAAATTTGGCTGCAAGATTGCCATCGGCATCTTTCATCGGTGTAGCGATATCAAGGTAGGGTAGGGCAAAGTCTCGGGCAATTTGAGCGACGCGTGTATTCACTTCTAATATTTTGGCATTTTTTACCCCTACATGCCGCACCTCATTGTTCACGGGCAAAAGGCTTTGCAAGTACAACTCCGTATCAGGCGATTCAGACCTTATCTTTTGTACAATAGCCCGGTAAACTGTTTCGATTTCGGGGACTGAATTCCCAAAACCCAAGTCATTTACCCCAATCAATAGAAAGATTTTCAAGGGTTTATGCCGCAAAATTTCGGGCAAACGTTCTATTAATCCTCCTGTGTAATCGCCAGAAATACCTCGATTGAGTACCACAGGGTTGTCTCCAAATATTTCGTGCCATTCCCCCTGTTGGGTCTGACTATCGCCTAGAAAGATAATACAGCCAGGGCTTTCAGGCAAACGCTCAAAATGCTGGGCGCGGTGGTGATAAAGTCCCTCCGTTTGGCGCTGCAAGCGAATAAAAGCATACTTCCATCCGCCTAAACGGTATGCCGCGAAACCAGCTGCTCCAAGTGCCAGTAGATTGAAAAAGAGCGATACATAAAGCAGTCGTTTCATAGTTTTTGTTTTTACAATCGGGGCAAATTACGATGCATTAGGAACGGGTGAATAATAACCTGTTCCTAAAACAATTCCTTCCCAGCAAACTTAGTCAGCCCTCCCGTGATTTTAGTGCCAAGTTCGAGCGCAAAAGCATACTGCTTGTACTTTCGTTTAAACTTTGGACCAAGGTCAATCAGGGCACGAATGTAGGGTTTCTGCACCGTGCGTAAGCCAAGCGAGATTTTATCCATGGTGCCGAGTTTCCCCTGCCAGGTTTCTGATTCGCGCAGAATTTTTTCCATGGCTGTGCGATTCTGATCGTGGTATTTTTTTACATACTTCACACCTTTCACAGGGTTCACAAATTTGAGGTCTTCGGTCATGAACTTGACATAGTCTTGCACCAGGCCGTCCAGCTTTTGTTCCGCAGGCAGGTTGCTGCTAGCGAGGCGATTTAGTTCTTTTTGGTGCGCGGAGAGCCAGCGGTTTTGTTTGAAGGATGCGCAGTTGGAAAGGCAAAGCAACAGGCAAAGGGGGGCTGAGAACAGGAGCAGTTTTTTCATAGGAGCAAAAGTAAGCAACAAATAAAAAAGCCCGCAGAGCACTTTTGCTTCGCGGGCTTTAATATTTTTTTGTGATAAAAATCGTCGGATTGGGATGGCCTATTTACCCGCCATAGCCTTGGCGAAGGCGGGTTGTAAGGTACCGCCATAGCCTTGGTAAAGGCGAGTACTATTGGATTAATGAACGATTATTTTCCCGGAGGCTACCATCTTGCCATCTGCGGCAATTTGGTAGATAATTTCCCCAGCTGGGAGTCGGTTTCTGAGCAATCGGAAATTGGATTGATTAAAAGAATGATTAGAAATTAATCGGCCTTGGATATCGTAGAGTAGGAGGTCATAGGATTTTGCTTCTATGCCTTCTACCTTGAAATTGATGCTTTCTGTGGCAGGGTTTGGGAAAACCTGCACATCTGCTCCATTCACATACACCTCTTTCGTGTCGGTGATGATTACAATAAAACTGTCGCACACCGTGTGGTAAGTGGTATTGGTAAACACTGGTGCACTGAAATCAAAGGAGATGGCGGCGCTATTGAAGATCGTGGTTTCGCATGGTAAATTCGGTTTTTGAGACACGCGAAACTTTACAAAACCTTCACTTGGCACGCCACCACCGGGAGAAAGATTAAGGTTTGTAAGGGTAAACTCTACGATGCCGCCGCCCAAGATGTCAAATTGGTAAGGGTGGCTCGCAGCGCCCGGGTACACCGTTGCCGGATCCAGTGAAGCAGAGAGGGTGTCGCGAATAACGACCTGCTGCACTGTTTCGGCGCCAGTGTTCTGGAATTGGATTACAAAGTCCAAATCGGTTTTTGGACTGACGTAATGAGGCACGTCATAGCCTTTAGGATGGCCTCTTTTTAGGTAAAGTGGATTAAAATCGGTATTGTTGCTCTCTTGGCAGTCGCTTTCAATGAAGGCGTCTGCGTCGTCTTCCGGGAACATGGTATAGAACCCTAAAGTTATTTCACTAGTACTGGTATCGGTCTGGCAGCCTTCCACAGCAGCAGTTGGGTAGCTGGTGCCAGGGTAGTTAGGGCTTTGCTCAGCGATAATGCGGAAGGTTTTGCCAGTAGCTACATGCGACCATACGACCAGACTTTGGCCTGCATCCAGGTCAAATTTGAAGTCGGGGCTACCAGGAGGGGTTAGCATGAGAATATCTTCAGTAATGACATAGCCCAAAGGCCCGCCCATATTCCCAACTCCAATATTCTCCAAAATCATTTTGACGGAATCATTCTCACAAAATGCCTTGGCTGCGACAATGGCCCCATCCCAACCTGTGTTGTTGTCACAGAATTCATGGGGTGCTATCTGAGCGGTTACACAGTGGGTTTGCCCTGTTTGCGTTTCATTGCAATTTAGGAAAGCGGTTAAGGTAAAATTGCCGCAATCACCATTGTTGACCGTGCCAAGGTTGAACCGATAGATATTATCTCCCAATGGAGTAGCATTTATAGAGCTTCCTGTAAGGGCCAAAAACGGATCGAGCGCCACATCTACCTCCGTGTTAAGCGAGGGCACGGTGCCGGAGTTGCAATAGCGAATGCTGTAGGTGTTGTCTGTACAGCGGCGAAGCACAGGGGTTGAAATGTCTATTTCATTTCGTGGACAGTCAAACAAAGTTCTTGCAGGCACATTGACGAATACCGTGTCGTAAAAGCTTGGCACGTATACACTTACAATTGAATCGCAAGATTTCCAGTAAGAGTTTGGCGGAAAAAGAATCAGATTGTAATTGCCGGTATCTACCTCAACTTTCAAATCTCCATTGGTATTCGCCACGGTGTATAAGGTGTCAAACTGGCTTTCGAACCTAACCACCCAATTGCTCAAGCCTG
>JBBQLD010000186.1:0-8679 GCA_038327555.1 Chitinophagales bacterium | reverse complement strand
CGCAGTAGGCTTGCCGTAGGTGGGTGGGGCGATTCACGCACTCTTTTTTGCTTTCCAAAATTTTGGTTGAGAAGATTCAAAATTTCCTCGTCAATTCGTCCACTGGCAAAAAGCAGGCAATTATCAGGCGTGTACCATGTGCCGAAAAAATGCAGGAGGTCAGCCCGTTGAATGGCCATGTAGTCTTCAGGCATAGAGTTGTAACCGTAAGGGTGATGCTCTCCAAAGATAAGTTCGGTCACCTTACGATAAGCCAGGGTTTCTCCTTTTTCAAGTTCCACTGTCAGTTCCTGAATACTGGTGCGCCGAAAATTTTCCAGCTCAGCTTCCGGAAAGGACGGCGATTGCAGCATTTCTGCAAAAGTCGGAATCACCTCATGGGCATATTTTTTTAAGGAAAAGAGTACAAAACTCGAGGTGTCCAAATTCGTAGGCACAGTCATTGAAGCTCCATAGAAATCAAGGTGTTCCGCGATTTCTGCGCCGGATTTTTGCAATGTACCATCGCACAAAAGTTTGGAGGTTGCACGCGATGCCAGTCGCTTTTCTTCCTCAGCCCTCCCTGCGTGGAACACAGCCTCCACTTTCACAATCTCCTGCTCAGGATAGTCGAGCACATACACCTGGATGCCATTATCGAGCAGCACGACCTCGGGACGCGGCAGCGTAAGATGTCGCACTTCGTAAATGTTAGGGGCGAATTTTCTGTTGATCATTTTTGAGTGTTTGTGTTTAGTGCCGGCACTTTAGCCAAAAGCGGCGCTAGATCGGGTGATATATGGGCGAAGCGTGTTAAAGAAACTGATCTAAGTTTACAGCTTCAGCACCAAACCTAATGAAAGCCTGCGCTCAAAAAGAGGGCAAAGGTAGATTTTCCTCGTTTTTTCCACAATTTGTTAATTTCTTTAAAAAAATTGCCGGCTATTAGCCTTTACTTTTGCTGCCTGATTGGGGTTGCCCAACTGCATTTTTTCAAACTTCCCCAAACTCAAACACTGCATTTAGATGAAATTTAGCGTCTCTTCTTCCGAACTTCTCAAGCAAATCCAAATCGCCAGCGGCGCCATCGGCTCCAATCCTGTGTTGCCTATCTTAGAGGATTTCCTTTTCAAAATCGAAGACAAAAAACTAACCATCGCTGCCACAGACTTGGAAACAAGCATTGCCACTACGATTGATGTGCTGGCTGACGATAATTTTTCGGTGGCTGTGCCTGCCAAAATCTTGCTTGACACACTCAAAGCCCTTCCACAACAGCCCATTACCTTCAGTGTGAATGCTGAAAATTGGAACATTGAGATCACTTCCTCCTACGGGAAGTACAAACTTGCGGGCGAAAACGGCGAGGATTTCCCCAATATCCCGGAGCCAGACAGTGTGGATATCGTAAAAATCAACAGCAAATACTTGCTGGATGCTATAAATAATACCGTTTTCGCTACCTCTGCCGACGAACTCCGGCCAGCTATGACAGGGGTGTATTTCCAAATTGAAAACGACAAACTGACCTGCGTTGCTACCGATGCACACAAACTGGTGAAATACAGTACCCACCACCTCGCAGGTGAAGTTACGACCACGTTTATAGTGCCTAAAAAGGCACTCAATCTGCTCAAAAACGCCCTCCCAGCGGGCGAAGGAGTGACCATTTCTTTCAATAAAGCCAATGCCTTTTTTGCTTTCGGGGGCATGAAACTCGTTTGCCGCCTCATTGACGCCCGTTATCCAGACTACAACGCCGTCATACCGATTGACAATCCAAACAACATGACTGCCAACCGAAGCGATTTCCAAAATTCGCTCAAAAGGATTGCCATCTATGCTAACAAAACCACCAACCAAGTGGTTTTCGAGCTTACCGACAAAAGTCTGACCGTGAGCGCACAAGACCTTGATTTCTCCAACGAGGCCACAGAGCAAATTCCCTGCACCTACAATGGCGCTCCCATGAAAATCGCCTTCAATGCTCGTTTCCTCGCTGAAATGCTCGGCGTACTCGATTCAGAAGAAGTACAGATGGAATTTAGCAGCCCTAGCCGGGCTGGTATCCTAACGCCTGTAGAAGAAAATAGCAACGATCGGGATATTTTGATGCTTGTGATGCCCGTGATGCTGAACAATTGATTTCAGGTTTTTGTAAAAAATAAACCTATCTGCTTGCACAGCCGGTAAAAAAATGAAACCTTTGTTTTTCTAACGGGAAAGCGCCCCTTATGTAGTCGGGAATTTTAATCGCACTCATCCTGACTATATCATTTAAGGAGCATCATTCAACGATTTCGTGTTTCAAAGCAGACAACAACATCCTAAGAATGTTGTTGTACCAAGCAGTGTCCCTCTTTTTCGACAGAAAAGACAATTTTCCGCGTCTGGTCGAGAATGGCATCAATCTCTGCTCAATCGTGCGTGTGCACATCCACGAGGAGTCCTTTTGATAGAATTTATTGTACCCTGCCAAATTGAAAACACTTCATATTTAAACAGCAAGCAGGATGACATTAGAGCAACAAGCATTACAGCTAAAGGTGGTCTTCAGAGGCCGCCTCGAATTTGGTTCGCAAAGAACCTATGATATGGTATTGAAGCACTGGAACAATCGTGTGGAAAACTATTTCAAAGCCGATGTCTTGTTCACAGCCGAACAGGTTTTCAGCGAAGAGGGCTATTCACTTACCGTGCCGCAGCAAACGCTGATGAGTACCCAAAAGCGCTGGCGCAGCACCACTGCCTTGCTGCATGAAGTGGCACAGTATGCCCTTGCAGGCAATGTGGGTGCTTGGTGGGTGGCAAACGGCAAAGTGTTAGACCAACATCTCATAGAGCCACATACCGACAAAGTTGCTGTGTCGGAATACCTGCGCGGCCGGGAGCTTGTCCAACAAGGTGGCATGGAGCAGGCCTCTGAAGCCCTTACCAACGCCATCGAAAAATATGCAAACAATGCGCTGGCCTACGAGCGCAGAGGCTACGTCAATTACAAGTTGAAAAACTACAACGACGCGCTCTACGACTTTACCAAGAGCATCGCAATTTATGCACACAACCCAGAGCCTTTTTTTGGTCGTGGCAAGATAAACATGCTTAAAAACGAGTGGGATAGCGCCATTCTGGATTTTCAGAATACTATGGAGCGGTCGTTGGCCGTGCAGCCGATTTATTGGTTGGCACGCTTGCGCAAAGCCGATTGCCTATTCCATTTGAAACGCTACGCACTAGCGATTCCAGAACTGAAACTTTATCTCCAGCGTTCTTTTTCGGAAAACGACCCGAATATACGTTTCCGGCCTAAGGCTGAGTTTTTGCTGGCGGAGTGTGAGAAGTTGGCGAAGGGGTAATCAGTATCAAGATGCATTAAAACAGACAGAGGCCATCTCGGATTTCGAGATGGCCTCTGTCATTAGTATATTGGTGCATAACAGCCTGAAAATCAATTAAAATGTATTTTATCGTACCAGGAACTTCCCAATCTGGCTTATCTGTGAATTGACCTTAATTATCATGGTATAAGCACCACTTTCCAAATCCTTTATGTTTAAGTTGTAAACGCTTTCTTGCTTAGGTAGCACTTGTGAGACAATAATTTTACCAGAGGCATCGGCAACTTCCAAGTGACAGCTGCCATTAGTTACCGGGAGCATAAAATGAACCCAATCGGTTGCTGGATTGGGATAGATCCTTAGGTTCGACAAGCCCTCTGCTTGAGTTGTTCCAGACATTAAAAAAACATCGAATTCCTGAAAAGTAGTGCAGTTTTGTTCATCAGTGATGGTAACGGTATAGGTACCCGAGGCTAAGTTGCTAATTGAATCCTCCATACTTCCAGTATTCCATTCATAAGTGTATGGCATCGTACCGCCTGCAATAGAATTCAGGACAATGCTCCCATTTGGGTTTTGGCTGTTACTGTTGTCCGTTACGGTAGCCAACACTTGCAAGGGGTTTGTCTTTGCTGTTTCATAAGCCCCAATATCAGGAATGCCATCTTGCCAGCGAGAATTACCATCCAAATCATTTAGCAGGCCAAAACGTGCCGCCCAATCAGCATTTCCTTGGTTTATCATAGGAGAGCAGCCCCGTAAGCGAAAATCTCCTGTAGCCGTGTCTCGAAAGAGCGGGTCAATGTTGAAGAACATGTTTGGGCCACAGGTAAGGGTGTCGTATATGGGATGAAGGCCGTCTTTTAATGAATCGCAGTTTTCGACATCAATGAGTGAATAATCTACATAATCGTTTCCAAAATTGGAAGCCATCCAGTCCCCACTTTCCGCTGCACGGTTGCCGATAAAGATGCAGTTGAGTATGGTGTCTTGTGTAGAACCAATATTATAGATTGACCCACCAATTTTATCGGCGTGATTATTATAAAAAGTACTGTTTATTACATGATTAGCTCGAGTTAAGCGTAATGCACCCCCTTCCCATTTCGCGTAATTATCTAAAAAAAAACAGTTCATAATTTTTCCACCACCAACAGATATCGCGCCCCCTGAACGAGCCCTGTTCTGCTGAAAAAAACAAGATATTATGTGATAATTACTACCTAGTAATGCCCCACCCGTACTCGGTAAAAACTGATTTGTTCCTCCAGCTTCATTATGATAAAATGTGCAATTTTCTACCACCGGTTTTGCATAACTTCCATTGCCGATATAGATTCCTGCACAACTATAGCGAGCCTTGTTGAATTGGAAAACAGAGTTGGTGATCTGCAAATTCAACTGATGATTGGTATTATGTATTGAAATACATGCTGATGTATTGCCATCATTGTATTCGAACAGGCAACTGTCCACGCTTATTTTTTGGGGTAGCTGCCCGCCGGTTTCAATAAAAATCCCGCCGCCCACGTCGTTACATCCATTACCGTTGAAGTAGCATTTTTCAACGATTAGCCTGCCGGAGCCATTGGTAAAGTATGCGGCTATACCGCCGCCTTGCAAAGCTCCATTATTGATAAACCTGCAATTCCGAATGGTGAGCATAGTAGGGGTATCAGGGTTGTTACTGTAGAGGTAAATCCCTCCACCCCTGCAATCCGAACCATTCGGTACGCTACAGGGCAACCCGAAAATGGTAATATCAGCGTGACCTCCGCGAATTGTAAAACCATCCAATAAGGTCGTAGAATCCGTATTTTCACCGTACACCACATTTAGCCAGGTGAACCCCGGTTCATCACCGTACAATATGGTTTCATTGACAGTCCAATCCCGCTGCCCGGCACTGTTTTCAGATCCGTCGAAGCCGCCTAGCAGTTTAGTCCCGCTTACCAAAACAAAGGACAAGATGGGTGCTGCCGGGTGAGGGAAATAAGCGCCTTTTGCTACCCATATTTCATCGCCGTATTGCGCGGTGGGCAGGGCAATATTCAAGTTGTTGAAAGCGTCCGCCCAAGAACTGCCATTATTTTGACCTGAGGCATTTTGGTTGACGTAAATGACTTTGGCGTACAGTGGTGGGGCAAGGCAAATCGCCATGCAGAGTGCGTATATCTTTGACATTTAAAAAGAAATAGTGGTTGGGTGCAGGATACCTGCACCCAACCAAATAAAGAAGAACGAATCAGAGTTTTACCAATCTGCCGCTTTTTGTGCCGATATTGGTTTGTAAAGTGGCAAATAGTACACCCTCAGGCAAGGATGCCATTTCGATGGAACTGAGCGACAAGGTGTTAATACCCGCTACGATTTCTACTGATTTGCTCAAAAGGATTTTTCCGCTGATGTCAGCCAGCTGGAGCAACCCTTGACCCGCTTCGCTGTTCTCAAATGAAATATTCAATTGTTCGCCAACCGGATTGGGGTAACAATACAAAGTAACCCCGCGGGCCTGCTCGTCCAAATTGCGGTTACTGATTGGTCTGTTCCCAGCCAAGGGCGCAACGAGACCTTGGATTGACAGAGATGCTCCTGTACACCCACTTGCCCTGAAAAATTTATTCGGCAAAATAGCCTCAAGATTGAATGCAGCTCCCAAATCGGCTACAGGCTGCAAAACTTTGACCCGTACCTTAATAAACTCTGTCTGGCTATTAAGCGTGATCGGTTGGGTGTTTGATTGAAACCAAAGTACATTTAATTGATCATTTTCTAATTGTTCTATCCCCACACTATTTTCCATTCCAAACTCGGGTAGGCTGCTGCTGCTTACGTTCAACACTTCAAGTTTAGTGTGATCAACAAACATTCCTAATTGGAAAGCTTCAACATCTGTAAAGCCCGTCACCCTAAAAGTAATATCATAATTTTGATTGGGAGCAAGCAATGGGACATTGGAGAAACTCATAGTGGCTGGTGCTTCACAGGCAGCTGGGGTGCTTGGATCACCAAATACATCCCCAATCTTGATGCCATCATAACCATGCTTGTTTGCGTCCGCAGGCATCTCATATTCCCATGTAGACTCCGTATAGGGAGTACCTGCCGGATTCTGACCATTGATGGTTGGGAAGTTCATATTAAATGGGTTTGCATGGAACTGCACTGCATAGTTCTGCGGAATGTACTCAGGTACAAATCGCCAAGGAGCTTCAAAAGCCGAAAGTTTCAGGATACGTCCAAAGAGCAGCGCTTTTAACACGCTAACATCAGTACTGGTAATAGAATTGCTATGGTTGGCATCCGCAGCAATCAGATTATATCCATCGCCATTGAGGTTAAAATTGCCGACAACATGTTTGTGTATTCGGTATAAGTCCTGTATATCCACATCCTTGATCCAGTCCGCGTAGGTGTAGGCATCTTTGTAATAGTTTTGAATGCCCGCCGATCCCGGTGGATCATAACTACCAGCAATTTCCTTTGTGCTGCCGATTTTTCTCACTTCGGCTTTTGGCGTAGCTGTGTATAGAACTCCTTGAAAGTCGCCAATCGCATTGGAGGTGCAATTGGTATAGCGTATTGGGTCAGTAGAATGCCTCCAACGAATCACAACATTCCGCATAGGGAGTAGATGAGCCATGAAACTCCACCTTATCATTTACATTGATCGGTAAATCGTCAAGCCAATTACCATAAAAATCATTGTAATGGAACGCAATCCAGCCCCTTTGTTCGTCGGTGAATTCATAATTCCCGCACCCATTGACTCTGTTATAGGACATAACGTTATTAAAACATCCTGGTATAGCGTCTCCGTTGTAATCGCGGTACGGGCCATTATGGGTACACCCACTGCTTGAACAACCATCTATACACGAGCCGTTTTGGAGGCAACTGGCTACATTTCCCGGATCAAAATCTGGAAATGTGCGTGGAAAACCGCCAATGCAATCTGCTTCTGTATCACAACAGAAGTCCCCCGCCTCATAGCAATTTGGAGTATTAAAAATCTTTCCAGGAGATACCGTACGAATTGCGAGTTCTCTTCTTCGCTCTCCTTCGTATGGGTGGTCATAAACTGTAGGGCCCTGAATGGGATCTAATACTTTAGGGTAATCGAAAAGGATTGGGGTGGCAGTTTCTGTGGACAGTGGGCCGTGCGTATGGAGCAGGCCAAAATTGTGGCCTAGCTCATGAACATACTCACCAACAAAATCAGGCGCAAGGGTGGTAGTATTATACTTTACAGGCGCGCCAAACAAATCCTCGCCTGGTTGAATGCCATTTGTAGGACCCAGCCCAATGTATGCATTCATAGCTGTATAAACATAACTGTAAGTATTTCTTACAACATTCGCATCTTGCTGAAGCATACCATTGTCAATATAATTGACGTTGCCAAGGCGGTAAAAATGAAGGCCACTACCACTGAATTTTGAATTGATAAAGTTTAACTGAATCTCAGCATCACCATTTGTAAAGTCGGCAAGAACCCCACCAATTTGTCCATCATCACTGCGAAATACAGAAAAATAAATGGGTATTTCAGTTGTAGATTGAGGATTTAAGCTTTGATCGGCAAGTAATTTTGCAGGTACTTGATTTAAAACAGCCTGATACCATGCGTTACTTGGATCGGGAGTGCTGCACTCAAAAGATTGAGACCAAGCAGCGGTCGAAAAAGCAAATAAAACCATTAAAAAGAAAAAAAACCTCAAAAGGGAGACACGAAGAGGTTTTCTACTGGAAAAGAATAAAAGAGGCCCAATAGATTCATTTACTGTATCTGGAAAAATGGGGGGGGGGCGAAAAGCTGGAACGTGTGGTTTGGAGAAAAGATCGTTTTTTGCATGGTAAAATTAAATTTTACAATTAAATGAAGTTGTGAAATAACGCGCGGCAAACAAAACCGCAGGGCAAAACTAATTCCAATTATCGGTCGTGTAAGTTAAGTTATATCTCTAAATCCTCAAATGACGCGAACTGGCACAAATTGATATATTGAACATGTCGGATTATTATCAGGGTGTCACCGATCTCAACAAGCCCCAAATTCCAAGAATTTCTATCAACAGCAAAACAACCGCTGCCCCAATGAGCCAATGGAAATAGTCGGTAGTGCGGCGGACTGTGCTGATCTCAATTTTGGTCTTTTCCAATCGGTCAATCTCTGCATAAATGGCCGCTAAATCGCGCTCTGAAAAAGCCCGGTAAAACTTGCCCCCAGTGGCCGCCGCGATTTCTTCCAGCAACTGGGTGTCAAATTTCATAAACCGGGGTGCAAAGGAATACGAGCCATCGGAGTTTCGCTGCGCTGGCGACATGACCACCCCTTCTGTACCAATCCCGACGGTGTAGA
>JBBQLD010000185.1:0-8689 GCA_038327555.1 Chitinophagales bacterium | reverse complement strand
CGTCTTGCGTAAAAACAGGCGTTTGTGCTGTGCTGAATTGCGCTAAAGAAAGCAGCGCAAAACAAAAAAAGGTTTCAACAAAATGCATCAAATTCATAATTTTTAGAAAATAGAGTACATCACCAGCCTCAATCAAGCGATGTTTTGAGGCGAAGTTGAGATAATTGTTTCCATTGCCGAAATTTTCTCGATTTTCACGCCGCTAAAAAGGTTGATTGGTCGGAGAATCAACACTACGTGTTGTTTGATTCGTCACCTTTGCTGCTTAAAATCAAAATTTCAAACCAATATCATGCCCACACTTTATCTCATTCCGTTAATTATTTTGCTCATTTTTATGAGCCTCGTAACGGTACAACAAGGCACAGTAGCCATTACCACTATTTTTGGCAAGTACAACCGTACGCTTTATCCTGGCCTGAGTTTCCGTGTTCCGTTTATCGAGCAAATTTTCAAACGTATTTCAGTACAAAACCGTGCTGTGGAACTCAATTTCCAAGCAGTAACGGTTGACCAAGCCAATGTGCATTTTACGTCCCTGCTTCTTTTTTCAGTCATGGATAACGCAGAAGAAACTGTGAAAAAAGTGGCCTTCCGATTCGTGGGCGATCGCGACTTTATGGCCAGCCTGACGCGCACCGTTGAAGGCAGCATCCGATCTTTTGTAGCTACGAAAAAGCAACAGGAAGTCCTCTTGCTTCGTCGCGAAATTACCGATGCCGTGAAGGTCAACATTGACCACATGCTCGAAGATTGGGGTTTTCATCTCATTGATTTGCAGATCAACGACATCACCTTCGACGAAGAAGTGATGCGCTCCATGTCAAAAATCGTAGCAGCCAACAACCTGAAGGCGGCTGCCGAAAATGAAGGCCAGGCACTCCTGATTACCAAGACCAAAGCTGCTGAAGCGGAGGGTAATGCCATTAAAATCTCCGCGGAGGCCGAGCGTGAAGCCGCCAGAATGCGTGGCCAGGCGGTCGCCCTTTTCCGCGAAGAAGTAGCACGGGGTATGAGCCAAGCGGCCAAAGAGATGCAAACCGCAAACCTCGACACGTCGGTCATCTTGTTCTCCATGTGGACGGAAGCCATCAAGAACTTCACGGAACATGGCAAAGGGAACATCATATTCCTCGACGGATCTGTTGATGGGATGCAAAAAACAATGAAAGAATTGATGGCGCTGAATCAGATGGATTTTTCAGCGCAGCATAAAGGGTAATTGTGTCAGACCTTGTAGGTTATTAAACCTAGCGTAGCGTATGCACACCAATGCAAAGCTGAACCTGTTTGTCATGTCGCAGCGCAGCGCAGACATCTACACAAGCCAAGTGACTTCGAAATCTCTTTTTAATATAAGATGGTTTCATTGATAAACGAAGCATTTTTATTGGGCTTGGGTTGTGTAGATGTCTACGCTGCGCTGCGACATGACAAACGTGTTCAGCTGCTGGCTAAAGGCCAATTGTAAAATATTTTTTGGACAGGATAAACAGGATGAACAGGATTTATATCCCTATTAAATCCTGTTTATCTTGTAAATCCTGTCAAAAATACTCCCAGCTACTTATTGATAAAACTTTGTGAACTTGTGTGCATACGCTAGGTTGTAAAAAACCTAAGAGGTCTAAGTCTCCATATACACCCCCATCCAAGCTGCGCATATTTTTTCGGGCGAAAACGGTGCAATTTGCGCAGGCATTTTAGAAATCAATTCCGCGCGAACGCCAGCATCCAGCACCCTTGAAATCTGCGTTGCCAAATCTGCCGCAACATTCGGATCGGCATAGAGTGCCGCCGAGCCGCCAACTTCCGCAAAACAGCCGCCATGGCTGGTCACTACGGGAATCCCCACCGTCATCGCCTCCAAAATCGGGATACCAAAACCCTCAAAAATTGAAG
Source organism: Chitinophagales bacterium (assembly GCA_038327555.1). Lineage (GTDB taxonomy): Bacteria > Bacteroidota > Bacteroidia > Chitinophagales > Saprospiraceae > M3007. Next base: position 6,787 of record JBBQLD010000185.1, on the reverse strand, counting down.
GGTACACCAATGCTATTGCTCGACGATAAAGCAAGACGAGCTCCTGTGTGGGTACATATTGATCGAGCCAATATACCTGCAAACCCAGTCTTTTGGATTGCGCTCGCAGAGATTCTGCGTAGCTATTTTTACCAGAACCAACCGCTACGAGTGGCACATGTAGACCCTGATTTTTTAGTAGAAAAAGTGCGTCAAGCAGCGTGTGCCAATTTTTACGAGGCGTGAGACTCCCTACAGAAATGAGGTAATCCGAACCTGGTAACCCAGCAGCTTCCGCAAGCGGCATTGCCAATTGATCTGGCATGTGCCAAAGGCTGAGTCGTTCAAATACCGGGTCGCAGGACTGTCCAATGACTTGTATGTTTTGGGCAGGAATATTGAAGTATTCCACCAAATCAGCTCGAGTTTGTTCGCTGATGGCTACTACTACATCTGCTTGTTTTGCTGCGCGACGGTATTTTTGGTTGTAAAAAAAACGATCTACAGGGGGGTATAAGTCTGGGTAACGCAGGAATATCAAGTCATGTACCGTTACCACACTTCGTATGCCAGCCCGACGCAATCCAGTTGGGAGCTCGTGACTCAAGCCGTGAAAAACTTCTACGCCATCTCGTTTAAGCTGTCCTGTAATGCCTCGGCTGCGCCACAGTGGGTGGAAGGTTCGCCCCAGCCAGGAATCTGGCAACCGAATACCATCCTTTGATAAGGCCAATTGCCCCCGGTTATAGGGAGTGTACAGTAAGTATTGATGTTCTGGGAAAAAACGGCGAAAACCCTCCAGCAAAGTCCGGCTATAAAAACCGAGTCCTGTGGCGTTATTGAAATAGCGTTTGGCGTCGAATGCAATGGTCAAGGCTGGAGCAGTGATTGAAGGCACAAGGTACACAATGGAAGGGCGACCAGAAATATGAGTTTCCTGTTACTCAGGCATCAGGGCATAGCGGGTTAAAAGTTGAGGCATAGGTAGAGGGCAAAAAAGAGAAGCCAATCCACGACAAATCTGGATTTTTAGAAAAAATCAAGATAAAATTATTTGAATTTTGCGAAGGAAGCTGGGCTAAGTACCGATGAAATAGGTCAAATAGCCTACACGTTTTAAGCAGATGATTTCGCGCTCATTTTCGTTACCTGGCGGTTTTTACAGCTTCAAAAAACTTAAAAGACACTGCCTGAAATACAGTAGACTTGTTGCGGTGGATGGCTTTGGCGGGTAAAAAGTCCTTTTTCCGAATGCCTTCGTTAAATTTTTCGCCGAATATGCCCGATTTCGACTGCAAAATTTGCGTAGGCATTCGAAAAAATGACAAATTTCCCCACTCAAAGCCCTCCACCGCAACAAGTCTAGTAGATTTGCCATAGAAATTGACTCAACCCCGAGCCTAGATTTTCACTTACTCAAATAGATTTTCACCATGAAAAAAACTGCTTACCATTTTCTCCCAATGTTGCTTTTGGCCAGCCTTTTTGCGCTGCCACTCCAAGCACAAATGGCATTACCACCATTCCCTCATCTTGTTTTTCACGCCGAACTGGGTGGCTCCGATGCCATTCCAGCCGTTAACACAGATGCGAAAGGGCTCGTTACGCTGCTTTTTACGCCTGACCGAAAGAAGGCAGATGTGAGTGGAATGCTTGTAAAACTCGACGGAACCGTCACAGAGGCTAAAATCCGCATCGGAGCAACGGGCAATGTTGGTTCGGTAATTTTTGACCTCACTCCATATATTAATGATCGGCACATCATTGGTCAATTTGATGTTCCTGCCGGGCTATTAGAGCAGTTATTGATCAATAGCGTGTATGTAGAAGTACGCACTACGGCACATCCTGCTGGCGAAATTCGGGGCCAGTTTGTCTGCGAAACAGATCTTGATTTTGGGGTGTATATGACGGGCTCAGATGCTGTTCCAGCCAACAATTCTATAGCAAGGGCCTTCGGGGGCGTCCACTTTCCTTTGGGCGCGCAAGATATCCTTGTCGCTTTGGTTGTTACCGGTTTGAGCGGCCCTATTACAGGCGGCGGTATTTATGAAGGCCAGCCTGGGCAAAATGGCGTTAAATTGGCGAAAGCAGCTGGGTTCTTTGGCAATGTTGTCCAATTCCTCGTAGACTTGGATACCATAGATCCAGACTTTCTAATTAAAGCCCGCGAAGGTAAATTGTATATGGTACTCAACACGGCCAACTTTCCAAATGGGGAAATTCGCGGCCAAATTTATTTCCTCGGATACTTCGCTTCCTTGGCGCCTGTTAATGGCGTACAGCAAGTGCCAGTGCCCTCGCCTCCCACGCCTGGTTTTGGGTTCAGTCATTCGATCCTAAAAGGAGGTTTAGACAGTCTCGAAACCACCCTTTTAATTGTTGGTATTCAGCCTACTGCTGTGAAAATCCGTATAGGAAACCCTGGACAAATAGGCCCAGAATTTTTAGATATGGGTGCGCCAATTCTCCCAGGATTTTATTCAAAAACCTACCCGATAAATGAGTCTCAGCTAACTGATTTTGCGCAAGGACGGCTTTACATCAATGCTACCTCTACAGCTTTTCCTAACGGGGAACTTCGGGGCGCGATGAAAAACACCCTCAGAAAAGCTTACGCCTTTGATCTCTGTGGGATCCAAGTGGTGCCACCAGTAGCCTCCAATGCACTTGGCGTTGCAATAGCATCGGTAGACCAGGCCAATTGCTATCTCAACTATAAAATGATCGTAGATGGTTTGACAAGCACACCTATTGATGGATATTTTGCCATAGAGGCACAAGGGAAAAATGGCACAGCGTTTCATACTTTGGATAATACTGCACCGATCATAGCCGGTTCGCACGAAATTATGGCTGTGCTTGGTCCGAAAATCGAAGCGGATAGTAGCTATGTACAAATCAGCACAACAGGCCACATTAATGGCGAAATTCGGGGGCAGGTGCGCCGCGGGTTTACTTGTCCTGAAGTAGTGGCCGTTACGGAGCTGAATAATATTGAGCAGGTTGTAGTCTCTCCCGTGCCGTTTAAGGAGGTATTGAATGTTGCACTAAAGAGTGCATCTGATTTTGACGGGCGCCTGGTGATGTATGATCTCTTGGGGGTTCCTGTCCTTACGCAGTCTGTTCAGCTCGTAGCTGGCGAGCAGACGATCCAGATTCATACCCGGCAATTGCCCAAGGGCGTATATACCTTGTCGCTGGAGATGCCGAGCCAGAATGCTTCGGTGCTGCTGAAAAAGGTCGTTCGGGTCGAATAAGGCTATAAGGAATGGGTGGTTAAGATTTGTTTTGGAGGTGCATCGCACCGAAACATTGCATCGTTTCGGTGCGATGCACCTCCACCAAATCCCAATTTAATCCATTGCTAAAGATGCTACTCCGCAATGAGGCTAATCTGACAAAGTGGAATTAGTGAGGCCATCAAAAATCGAAAATCAGGTAATCGGCATTCGTCAATCAAAACTCCCGATCTTCATCACCCGGTTCACCCCCACTTTCCGGCCTCCAGCATCCAAAATTTCCATCAAATACAACCCGTTCGGCCAATGTTCACCCAAGGTGAACTGGTTATTGGTTAGCGCTTGTGAAAGCCAAACCTGTCCCAGCGCATCGCTTATCCGAATCTGGAAATTTTGCCCGAACCAGTCCTCCGAAATATCCAAACGAAATGCCCCTGTAGTTGGATTCGGGAAACTCCGAAGCTCTCGGAAAGATGTTTTGTCCGTGTTTTTAGTACCGCTTGTCGTTTTCACACACTGTGCTATTTGATCGAGCAATACCTGAAATTTTGGCCGGTCATTCCAGGGTGCTGCATCATCATCGTCGAAAATATGCCCCCAGGAGCCGAACTGACTTTGCCAGGGTCCGGTTAGTACAAAGGCCATCGGTAGTTCGCTGCCCAATCGCCGAAGGCTGTCGAGCATGCGGTTGTACAGGGTGTACATGCCAGGATGTACCTGCGCGTCGTACATGGATTGGATGTAGGGCGGGATACTAAAGTCGGTAAAATGCTGGCCGCCTTCATAGTTCACTACTTTTTTGCCGTAAAGTTTGGCGGTCCGGTAAACCATTTCCCAGTGCGGGTAAAAGTTCAAGAAAGTGTTGTCGGCATTCTCCAGCACATCTTCCGGGGTTGCTGCAGCGCCGAGGGCCTGTAAGTTGGGGGTTCCATTGGGGCCGTGATCCAGACCTACATACCAGGAGGGGGAAATGTAATCGTATTGATTCGGATCAGCATGGGCTAGAATTTCCTCAGTGATCCAATCGTACCCATTTTGAGTGCCAAGTACCCGGTGGAGGCGAGCATTTTGGCTGCCCCAGGCATTCATCCAGAGTTCAAAAGCATGGGTGGCGCGCTCGACGTAGCGCCGGGGATAACTAATGTTCTGTGGGCCGTTTTCGGCCACCCAGAGGGCTTGTGGGAAAATCCAGTTCCAGACTTCGTTGCTGTATTCAATATACACTTTAATGCCGGGTTTAAGTCCGTCGCGGAACATCACTGCCATTTGAGCTACATAGGCTTCGTCGGCCTGGTGCGGGATGCAAACCCAGATGTTTTTGTCCAATTGGTTCGCCAGCTGAATGATGTATTCGTAGGCCAGACCACCCTTCTGGCTTTCGGCCTGCGAATAGTAGTTCGGAAGGGTACGATCAGTCCATTGTACCTGCCGGCTTCCGTTGGTCTGGGTCCAATCCATGAAACGCAGGGTGTTGAATTCAGCACATTTGTCCAGAAAGCCCTGGCGAAAGGGTTGGGTCTGGTAGGTATTTAGATTACTCCATTCTACCACCCGGATGTTGCGAACTGGATTGCCCGCCTGGGATGCCGTGAGGTTGAAAAAAATATTCCCTTCATCGTTGATCACAAAATCAATTTGGCCAGGCTGATTGCTGGTGATGGTTACATCGCCCTGCATTTGCAAGGTGCCTATTCCATCATAAATTAAGCGCAAGGGTACGTCCTTGGGGATAAAACCGATGGCTGAAATGATGCCCCGGAGCAAATTCTGTCCACTTCCATTCGGCACTGAAAAAGGGATTTGGGTCGCGTAACCGTCTGCATTAATTGGTATATATTGTTGATTTTCAGTGTTCCATACAAAATTTCCGCCCGGTGGGTTGGGGTCATAGGTAATCCAGGTGCCGCAGGATTTAAAAAAATCTTTGAAAGGGCGGCCTTTAGCATAATACGCCAGCCCCTCGATGCCTGCGCCGATCTTCATGGCACAGGGCTCGGGTGTCCAGCCTGGGCAGGTATTGCTGTCCCGTTGAATGTGTACCAGAAAAGTGTCGCGGCAACCGTTTGTGCTATTGGCCGTAAGTTGATAAAGGCCAGGTGCCAAGTTGTCGTAAAGGTTCGGATCTCCGTTTGAAGGGGAAAGGATTGCTCCTCCGCCGTTTTTCAGTTGAAGTGGAATATTGTTATAATTCGTGACCCGGAACCGCCCGTCGTTGCCCGTGCAGGAAGCCAGATGCTCATTGGCCAAGCCCAACTGACAACTGAAGGAACCGCCTGCATCCAGCACCGTGATTGTTTTAAACAAGGAATGCTGCAAGCCCAGATCATCAGCTACAGTCAAGCTTACTGTGAGGATTCCGGTTGTATTGAAGGTGTGTGTCACGGTTTGTCCAAAAGCAACCGAAGTGCCGTCCCCAAAATTCCAGCTATAGGAAATGATGCTGCCATCGGGGTCTGCGGAGGCCGAACCGTCGAGGGTAACCTGAAGCGGTGCCATGCCGGTGGGCGGACTCATGCTGAAATTTGCGTTTGGTGGCTGGTTTACCAATACCGAAGGGTCAGGAACTGTACAGGCGTAGGTGGTTCCCATCCGGATTTCATCGGCTTGGGCGCTGGCAGGGTCATCGCCGAGGTAAAGGGCCAGACTTCGGATAGATACGGGTGTGTTGGTCGTTTGAGACAGGGTAGGGGATGGCAAAGGGGCGTCATTGCCTAGCGCCGTTGGATTGACAAACAAGGAGACCAGCGTTGAGCCCGCCAAAAACTCAAATTTTAGCACCAAGAAAACCGTCTCGTTCGGCACCATGGGTACCGAAGTAGGATAAAATTGGTTCTGTATGCGTAGCGACCAGCGGCGTTCTCCGCCCACGTTTGAGTTCGAGCCAAAATAGCCAACGGCCACTTTATTAGCCGTACAGCCGTCGCACCATTGCAGGTTACTTTCGTGCCAGATGGCGGCTACTGGCTCGTCGTTGTTCTGGTTTTTTCGGAGTAAAATGCTGGCCCAAAGCGTGGTGCCCGGCTTACCGATGGTTCCATCTTGGGTCAGCAAATTGGTAAATGGCCCGCTGGTGCTGGTGTTCAGTCTTCGCCCGGCCGTCAGGTACGCAAGGCCACCGGAGGTGAAATTACCTGCCGTTTGTAGGTCGAGCCACTGGAGCGGATTTGCTGTGGCAATTTCAAAGCCTGGAAGATTGGTGTTTTCACTCTGGACGTTCCAGGGTGTTTGCCAGCCAGTACCGCCTTGTAATCCTTCCAAGGGTGTATTGGAAGGATAATCAAAACCATCGTAGGCGAGATAATTGCAGGTTTGGGCGGATGTAATTTGGCCAAAAAGGAGAAGGCCGAAAAGGAGTAGGGAACGCATAGGATTGTATTTGTTTAAAGGCACGCGGAGGATGAGAGATTAAATTAACTGCTTATCCGCTTATTGTACAGCAACATTTTCCCAAAGATTTGTCATGTCGTAGCGGCGGGGGGGCAAACACCCAAACCAAGTTTTTTAGGGAATACATGGCAAAAAAAAAGGGGAACCAGGTTTGTGTGGTTGTATACCGGGGGCTACGA
>JBBQLD010000184.1:0-8758 GCA_038327555.1 Chitinophagales bacterium | reverse complement strand
TTACTTGCCCCCTTTTAACTTGTTACTTGTTACTTGCCCACTTTCAACTTGTTACTTGCCCACTTTCAACTTGTTACTTGTTACTTGCCCCCTTTTAACTTGTTACTTGTTACTTTTAACTTAATGCCCAAATACTTTATTTAATCAACTTAACATTCCGAGCAATAGGTTCTCCGCGATCATTTTTACTGAGCGTAAAGTCTACCATATCGCCTTCGCGGAGGTCATTAAAATCCGTGTCAACCAAAAATGAAAAGTGGAAAAACAGGTTGTTGGTCTGCGGATAATTAATAAACCCATAGCCGTCCTTCAGGCTAAAAATAGTACTGCGTGAGCTTTCGCCATCTTCCACAGTCTCCACAGTAGATTCTTCCGCTTCAACCACAGGACTAGCCAAGTTACGTTTTCGGTCTACAAAAAGGCGACTGATTTGAAATTGGGGATCATTGTCATCATTAATCACATCTTGCATAGCGAGCGGATACGTGACTTCTTCCCAAAGTGCCTGTGAGGTTACCGTGCTTCGTCGGCGGCCTTCTTCATCGTAAAAATCATAGTCCCATGCAAAAAGCATCACTCGAACGCCTAAAGTATGCAGTTTGCGCACGAGCGGCACGAAATCAGTGTCCGAAGCGATGAGTACCAACACATCGAATTGTTTGTGCAGTGCAAGTTCGAAAGCCTCAAGTGCCATCCAAACATCAATACCGCGTTCTTGGCGTTGGCCAGTAAATGTAGTACGAACTGGCAGGTAATGCGTTGTTACACCCTCCATCATCAAAATATCATCGAAAAGTCGGTCGTAAAAAAGGCGATTGCCTTCGTTGCTGGCTTCTTGTGCAGAAAGTCTACCCCGAAAATAGTGTGCATCCACAATTTGACAGAGGTGCATATCCTTCTGTTCTTCTTCCGCAATTTTGTGGCGAATAAATTCATGAAGGCCTGCGATACTAATACGGCCTCTGCGTTCGTGGTGATATGCGTAGTAATTAGAAACGTGGAGAAAATAATTGCCGTCGTAAAAAACCCCAATTCGGGTCAATTTCTTTTGAATATCAGACATTTGCGTTTGAAAGTAATGAACTAAATTTAACTAATACGGATTGTTTTTAACACTCGATTCCTTGTACTCAGTTTTCTTTTTTGTTTCGGCGCAAGCTTCAGGCGGTAATGGATAGCTATAATTTTACGAGCGGTCTTGATTAAGTTGCAAAGGACTGCTTTTCTATCCAAAATAAGTATAAAAAAAGACAAAAAAAGAGCCGGTGATTTCAAACGAAACCAACGGCTCAGAAAGGTAGAAAGATCGAATATTATTTAATACCCAATATCTTAAGGAAGCAAAACGCTATCAATGACGTGAATTACGCCATTTCGTGCCAAAAGATCCGTCAGAACAATGTTTGACCCCGCTGCATTACTATTGCCTTTCACTTTTGGGCCTCCAGCAAGTGTGATCAAGGTATTTCCAGCGGCCGCCATAGGTACTGAAATACCTTCACGCAGGTCAGCAGAGAACACACGACCAGCAACCACATGGTAAAGGAGTACCTTGCGCAGGGTATTGATCGTAGCCGCGTCTGTGATATTTTTGATGTTTGCTGCATTGTTTAGGGGAGCAGGCAGTTGAGCAAACGCTGCATCTGTTGGCGCGAATACGGTTACATTAGTTGTAGGCGACATCAGGGTATTGGTCAGGCCAGTTTTGTTTAGCGCAGCAACCAGGGCCGTAAAACCGCCATTTGAAATTGCGATCTGAGCGATGTCTTTTGTTGGATAGAACAGGACTTTGTCAATAACGTGTATTACGCCATTGTCAGCCTGGATGTCAGCAGCAACAACTTTGGTATTACCATTAATGATTACCTCATTTGCAATGCTACGGCTAACGTAAAGTTTGTTGTCGTTAGGTGTTGTAGCAGATTTGAATGTACCGTAACCGCCATTCGGGAGCTGAGCAGCCTTGCGCTGACCCAATACTACGTGATAGCGCAACACTTGACCAAGGAATTTGATGTCCTTTGGATCAGTAATACCACTGATACTGCTAGCACTGTTGAAGGGTGCTGGAAGTTGAGCGAAAGCTGCATTAGTAGGTGCAAAAACAGTACCGTTGAGGGTAGAGCCTGCAAAGAAACCAACCGTGTTGGTTTTTACTACCGCTGCAACTAGAATACTGAAGTCAGGATTTCCAAGTGCAATGTCAACAACAGAGTTACCCATTCGGTCACCAGAAATACCATTGGTGCTTAGTGCTTGAGTTTCTGTTAACTGATCTTTTTGGCAAGCTGAAAAACCTGCTACCAGTACGAGAAGGAGAAGTAAAGATTTTGAAAGACGAATCATGAGTAAAATTTTTGTTTTTGATTGAAATTTTTGTTTAATCATTTGAACTGTAAGGTTAAACAATAAAAGTTTTTTTGGGTTTAAAAAATTTGCAAAAAAATTTAAACTGCACAAAAAAATAAGCCCCTGCAAAGTCGCAGAGGCTTACATGAAATATTGATTTTCAAATTATTAGTCCCTATAGTTTGTCAAAATCTTTGAACAAAGAAAATTTCACCAGCGCTACTTTTTCCCGGTATTCTTTCCATTGGGCATCAAAAAGCCCGTTCACTTTTTCGATTAGGTTATCTGCTTCTTGCTTAGCCGTGGCTATGGCGGTTTGAGTGGCTGCATTAGGTGCTCCGCTGCCGCCATCAATATAGCCAAATGCTGTCCAGAAATTAGCATTCAAGGTATTTGGATTCCGTTGAATTCCTTTGGGCTCTTTGTGCTGGAAGAATTTCTCCTTCAAAACGCTGATAGAGTCTTTTAGGGTGGAGCCTAGTTTGTTCACGTCTTTTTTAAGGCTGTCAGGCACGTTTCCAAATTGACTTTCCACCAAACCAATTGTTTTTTCCGCCTCTTTTAATCGTTCGTAAGCTTTGGCGGTTCGCTCCACGGTTTTGTACAAATCTCGAATGGTGGAATTTTTTATTTCGCGATCAGCAAGAGAGGTACTGAGTCGTGGATCAGCAAGCACTTTTACTTTTACTGAATCGCGATAGCCCATATAATCGGCTTTTACCCAATATTCGCCTGGGAGTACCTGAGGCCCACCACCGGGTTCAAGTTGGTCTGGACCAGGTTCGTTTTTCGACGGAAATCGTACTCCTTTTGTGTCTTTTCCCCACCAAATAGAACTTGAAAAAGCCGAGTCGAGTTCTGTTTTGTAGCGGCGCAGGGTATCGCCGTTCATCGCAAATATGGAGATGGTTGCTTTTTCTTTTTTACCCGCCATAGCCTTGGCGGAGGAGGGTTTATCCCCCATAGCCTTGGCGGAGGCGGGTTTATCCATAGCCTTGGCGGAGGCGGGTTTGTCCGAATCCTTGGCGGAGGCGGGTTTATCCGAATCCTTGGATTTATCCGAATCCTTGGCGGAGGCGGGTTTATCCGAATCCTTGGATTTATCCATAGTCTTGGCAGAGGCAGGTTTATCCCCATCCTTAGATTTATCAGTAGCCTTTCCAGCGGCCTCTTCCCCCTCCTTTTCTCTATCATTCTTGTCCTCTTTTTTCTCCTCCGTCTCTTTTCCTTTGGGCTTTTCCGCCTTTTTAATCCCCGGTTTTATCCACACTGGAATAGCAACTTCAGTGCCCTTGTTTTGAGCTTCGTAAGTTGCATCAACCGCGAACCGTGGCCCATCAAAAGAACGAAATTCAGCAAGAATACCCGGTTGGGCTGGGAAAAGTTTGAAAGGCTGATCCAATATTGCAGCGCCCGAACGAGCGAGTTCGCGCAAAGGGGATAAATTATCCAAAATCCAGATACCTCGTCCAAAACTAGCGATGACCAAATCTCCATCGCGTTGCTGAATTTTCAGATCATACACCGGAACGCTTGGGAACGACTCGCCTGGGAACAATACCCAATTTTCGCCATAATTTATCGAAACGTACAAGCCTTGGTCTGTACCCAAAAAGATAAGATTAGGCACTTCCGTATCCTGCACCACCGAAAGACAAAAATTGCCGCCGTTTGCAGCATTGCCCACAGGCAGGTTTTTGGGAGAGGCTATTCGTTTCCATTTTTTACCAAAATCGGTGGTGTGGTAGAGGTAAGGTTGCCAATCATTTTGGCGGTAATTATTCAACACTACAAATGCTTCCCCAGCATTGATTGGAGAAGCTTCAAGAGATGAAATCCATGCTTTTTTGGGTGCATCGGGCAATTTTTGAGCAAAATTTTCCCAGGATTTACCTCCGTCTTGGGTCAATTGTACATTGCCGTCATCCGTGCCAACCCACACTAGATCACGCTGAACGGGGCTTGGGTTGATTGCAATAATCGTACAGTGATTTTCAGCATTGGTCGCGTCAAATGTCAATCCTCCTGAAATATCCTGGTGCATTTTAGAGGTGTCGTTCGTAGTCAAATCCGGGCTTATGATTTGCCAATTTTGGCCTAAATCTGTGGAATAATGAACGAATTGCGAGCCAAAATATATCCCATGCGGACGATACGGATCTTGCGCTAAAGCTGAATTCCAGTTGAATCGAAGTTTTGTTGTCCCATCTGGGTGGATGGGCTTTAGGTATTTATTTTCACCTGTTTTTCGGTCTACCAGACTTAGTTCGCCGCCTTGCGACTGCGCAAAAACGTAGCGTGGGTCGTCCTTTCGAGGCATAGTTTCGAAGCCATCGCCAAAATAAACCTCCTGCCAATCGGAATTTCGGATGCCGCCCGATTTCCAAACCGCGGAGGGACCTACCCAAGAGCCATTGTCCTGTAAACCCCCATACACATTGTATGGCCATTCATTATCGGTCTCCACATGGTAGAATTGGCCTACGGGAATATTTTCGGCATAGCGCCAGGTTTTGCCGCCATCCAGGGTAATATTTAGGCCGCCATCATTGCCATTGATGATGTAATTCGGATTGTCAGGACTAATCCAAAAAGCGTGATGATCTGGGTGAATGGTCCAACCAGCCCAAGTAGAAAAGGATTTTCCCCCATCCTCGCTCTTGGAAATAAAGGTGTAAATGGAGTAAACCCGGTTTTCATTCTTCGGATCCACATAGATTTCAGAATAGTAAAACGGGCGGTCACCCTGACCCTTATCCGCCATTTTTTGCCATTTTTTGCCCCCATCAAAGCTTTTGTAAAGGGCATTTTCTTTGGCTTCCACCAAGGCATACACGATGTCCGGGTTGCTTTTGGCCACCGCCAGACCAATCCGACCTAAATCGCCTTCCGGGAGGCCGTCGTTTTCTGTTCTTTTTTCCCAGGTTTCACCCGCATCATAACTCACATAGAGCCCCGAGCCCTTGCCTCCACTCTTAAAAAACCAGGGCCAACGCTTGTATTCCCACATGGCGGCATACAGTTTATTTGGATTTTGTGGATCAGCCACGAGGTCAGCACAACCGGTTAAGTCATTGACAAACAATACTTTTTTCCAATTTTTGCCCCCATCTGTGCTTTTAAAAACGCCTCGATCTTCGGTAGCGCCATAGGTTGAACCCAGAGATGCCGCAAACACAATGTCGGGATTATCCCGATGCAGTATCACCCGGTGGATGGTCCGGGTATTTTGTAATCCCATACAAGTCCAATCCTTTCCGCCATTAATGGTTTTGAAAATGCCAACCCCGAAATTTTGGGAATTTCGGGGATTGCCCTCCCCGGTTCCCACCCAGATTTCATCGGGGTTGCGTGGATTGATTGCAATGCTTCCTATGCCCTGGGTAGGAGCCTTGTCAAAAATTGGCTCCCAGGCTGTACCGCCGCTTTTGCTGCGCCACACGCCACCGGATGCCGCACCCGCGTAGATCACTTCCGGGTGGGTTGGATCTACCGCAATGGAAGTGATACGGCCAGACATAGCACCGGGGCCAATATTTCGAACATGGATGGTTTTTAGGGCTTCAGCGGAAAATGCCGGGCGATTTTGGCCTGTCCCAAGAATCGGAAAAAGGAGAATGAGGCACAAAAAAGAAATGATCTTGGAATAGAATGGGAGGTGTGTATGCTTATTCATCGAAATGGATTTGTGCGCAAAACTGCGAAAAGCATCGTAAAAGACCGCCTTTCTTCAGAATTTTAGATAAAACGGGTCTTTTGGAAAGCGGTTGGGCATTCAATGTGTTGAATGACGTGCACGTAAGACCTGCTCTACTTCTTCCAGGGTTACTGCTTTGGCCGCTAACAAAACCAGGAGATGATAGAGCAAGTCAGCGGTTTCATTCAGCAACAACTTTCGATCATGGCCCAATGCTTCGATGACGGTTTCCACGGCTTCTTCGCCCACTTTTTGGGCCATTTTAGCAATGCCCGAGGCAAACAACTTCGCCGTATAAGAACCCTCTGGGGGATCTGTTTTTCTTTGTTGAATGATTTTTTCCAAGACTGGCAGAAAATGAGGCGACTTGTTCTGCTCGCCCCAACAAGTATCTGCACCGGTATGGCAAACGGGTCCAGCGGGAATGACTTTGATTAAAAGAGTATCCTGATCACAATCGAGCAAGATTTGGGTAACCTTCAGGGTATTACCCGAGGTTTCGCCTTTCGTCCAAAGTCGATGTTTTGATCGACTGAAAAACGTCACAAAACCCGAACTGCGTGTGGCAACTAATGCTTCAGCATTCATAAAACCCAACATCAACACTTGATCCGTTTGTGCATCTTGAACTATTGCGGGTATTAATCCATCTGACATTTTGCCAAAGTCTGGCTGTTCATATTCTGACTGGAATTCCATGCTCGAGAAGATAGTTTTTTAGTGAAGGAATAGGGATTTCCCCAAAGTGAAAAACGCTTGCGGCAAGGGCTGCATCAGCTTTCCCTGCCTCAAAAACATCCAAAAAATGACTCATTTCTCCTGCCCCACCCGATGCAATTACGGGTACCGAAACGGCTTCAGAAACGGCCCGTGTGAAGTCTATTGCAAAGCCAGCCTTTGTTCCATCATGTGCCATTGAGGTAAATAAAATCTCCCCTGCACCTCGATCTGTTGCTTCCCGAACCCAATCCAAAACGCGATGTGGGGTAGGAATTCGACCGCCGTTCAAGTAGGCCAGCCAATGGCCCTGTTCGTTGGGTTTGCCATCTACAGCCAATACAATACATTGGTTTCCAAAGGATTTTGCCAATTCATTCAGCAGTTCGGGTCGCCGAAGGGCGGCTGAATTGACACTTACTTTATCTGCCCCTGCTTGCAGCAGAGCCTCTACCTCAGCAATAGACCGAATCCCGCCACCCACCGTAAATGGTATGTCTAACACTTGTGAAATTTGGCGCACTAACGCCACAAAAGTGCCGCGGCCCTCTTGCGTTGCGGTGATGTCGAGGAATACCAGCTCGTCTGCCCCTTGGCGGGCATAAGCTGCCGCCAATTCAATAGGATCTCCGGCATGGCGAAGGTTTTCAAATTGGATGCCTTTTACGGTTTGACCATCCTTGATATCCAGGCATGGAATGATACGTTTTGCTAACATTTCTTGTGCGGTGTGATTATATTTTCAAAAAATTTTCAAGTATCCGCTGCCCGGTTTTCCCCGATTTCTCCGGGTGAAACTGCACCGCATAGAAATTATCGCGTTGTAAAGCGGCAGAAAACGGTACACCGTAAGTTGTAGTCACCATAGTCGCCTCGTTTTTTTCTGCAAAATAACTGTGCACAAAATAGGCGTAACTGCCAGCCGGAATTCCTTCGAATAAAGGCCCATGCAAGTCCTGCAAGGTATTCCAGCCCATGTGTGGCACTTTGAGTCGATCTTCCCCAGAGTTGAATTTCCGAACAGCTACCTCAAAAATACCCAGACAATCCGTATTATTTTCCTCTGTATGTTGGCAAAACAATTGCAAACCCAGGCAAATGCCCAAAACAGGCTGCTTTAAATCCCGAATCACGTCATCCAAACCGCGTGCTCGAAGGTGTTGCATGGCTGACGAGGCCTCGCCAACTCCTGGAAAAATCACGCGTTCAGCGCGCCGGATTTCCTCGGGGTCGTCGGTCCAAATAGCCGTTTCGCCCAGCCGTTGAAGCGCATGAAGTACGGATTGCACATTGCCCGCATTGTATTTAATGATCGCTATTTTGCTCATAATACTCCTTTTGTAGTGGGCAGTTCTCGGTTATTTGGATCTATTTTCACACTCATTTTTAAGGCTTTAGCAAAGGCTTTGAAAATGGCTTCAATCTTGTGGTGCTCATTTTCGCCTTCTGCCCGGATATTCAAATTACAACGCGCAGCATCTGAAAACGACTTGAAAAAGTGGAAAAACATCTCGGTCGGCATTTCCCCAATTCGCTCCCGGCGGAATGAGGCCTCCCAAACCAACCAGGGTCTCCCACCAAAGTCTAGCGCAACTTGAGCCAAGGCATCGTCCATTGGAAGGGTAAACCCATAGCGTTCTATGCCCCTTTTATTGCCCAAAGCCATAGCGAAGGCCTCGCCTAGCGCAATTGCGGTATCCTCAATACTGTGATGTTCATCAATGTGCAGGTCGCCATGCGTTTCAATCTTCAAGTCAAAACTGCCATGTTTGGCCAGTTGGTCGAGCATGTGATCGTAGAAACCAAGACCGGTATGCATCTCGCTTTTCCCGGTACCGTCCAGGTTAAGTGAAATAGAAATGTCTGTCTCCCGGGTCGTTCTACGGTGCTGGATCTGGCGGGGCGGCAATTTTAAATACTGGTAAATCTGTTCCCAATTTTCTGCGACCAATTCAAGATCAAGGCCCTGCCCGGCTGGATTATACTCAATTCCTT
>JBBQLD010000183.1:0-8760 GCA_038327555.1 Chitinophagales bacterium | reverse complement strand
ATAGGATGCTGGGTTTGCCAAATTTAGGTGAAAAGGATCGTGGAAAGCTGCGGTCTGGCCGCCCCATCCGGCCTGATTGGCAAAATAAGGGGTGACTATATCTCCGATGCCAAAACTTGAATATGGAGAATTAAACTTGGGTTGCGCCCAAAGTGTCAGGCAGGTAAAAAGAAGTAGAATCAGGGAAAGTAATCTCATTCGAGTAGAAGTGCTTTGCTATGAGTGCTTAAATCAGGCAGAAATATAATACTACTAGATTCGGAGCGAAGTGTATGGTTAACTATTGAAAATCAAAATATGGTTTAGACCGTACAAGGTCAAATCGGGTTCAAGGCTTAAGTTTTGAACGTTCAAATATGGTTTTAAAAAGGCCGAATCTCCACCAGTCAGTATCACATTCAGCGGACTAAACTGATCTTGAAAAAGCCCAACAAAACCGACAACTTCAAGTGTTGTACCGCGAAACGCACCATTTTGCAAAGCCGTTTCGGTGCTAATCCCGATAAAATCATGGGGCATTTCCAACTCGACTTCGGGAAGTCGGGCAGTAAACTCATGCATCGCCCGGGCTCTCATTTGAATACCAGGCGCAATATTGCCTCCAAGATACACGCCAGCTGCCGTTAACAGATCGTATTTAATGCAGGTTCCACAATCTATCACCAAAGTATGCTGACGGGGCATCAACGCTTGCCCCCCTGCTACCGCTGCCAAACGGTCTTTCCCCAAGGTTAAGGGGGTGGTGTATTGGTTTTCAAAAGGCAGACGCGTTTCATGTGTAAGTTCCAGCAGGTCAAAGGATTGTGCAAGTACTGCTGATAAAGCTTCATCCGGCGTTATTACAGAAGAAAGTATGATGCGCTGTACGCCGGCTTGGTTGCAGTAAGCTAGTAATTCGGCTGGAGTCCAATCCGTCACTACCTTGCGTTCAAGCAATCGACTCCCGTTGAAAAGGCCAATTTTGCGACGTGTATTACCAATGTCTAAAGCTAGGTTCATGGAAACTGGGACGAAGGTATGGTGGGTAAACAAAAAACCCGCCTTCGCTTTTGAGCGCTTTTGCTAGCAACGGTGGGTAAACAAAAAACCCGCCTTCGCCCTAAACGGGCTATGGCGGGTGAAGCGGAGGAGGAGAGATTCGAACTCCCGGTACCTTTCAGTACGACGGTTTTCAAGACCGCTCCATTAAACCACTCTGGCACTCCTCCGGGAAGCGATTTTTTCGCGGGTGCAAAGGTAGAATTCTCTGCTCAAATTTTTAAAGCAATGGCCAATCATTTTCACTAGAAAAGCATTAATTTTTTTTCAGCACTTCAAAAATCAATCTGAATCCAATTTCATCATTTGCGGAATTTCACCCTTGCCACCTAGTTTATCAAAGAAACTGTGTAAGAAATCACGCATGTCCTCAGAAGCGGAATAGTCGAGGTACTTGGATTTACAGAGGGAATAAAAGGCTGGTTGTGCCGATTTTAAGGTGTTCAAGGCCCGTTTGAGTGGCTCAGGCTTGAGTCCATTGCTCATTAAAAATCGGTCACGAACGGTTTTAAGGCCAGTATCTGAACTGGGACTAGAATATGGTGCGGAAACCAAGCCTGAAAAATCAAAATCATACGGAACCACAAGTACTTTACCAGATTGAGGTGCGCGGATTAAGCGAACATTACGGAGCATGGAAATGTCCCAGTCAGTATTTCCAATCATATATTGAAACATGACGGTTAGCGCAGCCTGATTCGTATGTAAACTGTCCATTGGAGTGCCATATTCTTCGTTTAATTTGCCATGTAAACGCGCCACCAATTCTTCTTCATCCTCAAGTAATATAGCGTACATAGGTCTTCTAGACTTTTCTACATGGGTGTCGCGGATGGTAAGCCGAATGAGGCGCGCGCGCACACTTGCATCAGTAAGCTGTTCAAACATCCGATATACCAAATACTCCCGGATAATAAGTTCATCGCCTTTTTCACTTTCGTAGCAGGGTAACACGAGCTTGATTTCATTTAGGGTGTCCAGCCCATCAGCGACCAAATCTTTCTTCTTAAATTTCAATTTCAGGGGAGGGAAAACAGACACCTTGCGCCTGAATTTGCCACGCGGCTTAACTTCTACCCGATAAACTTTGCCATCATCTGAGCGCAACATTGCCGGGAAATACTGATTCGTCTTTTTCTGCTCAATGATCGTGGTCAGGTCTGTTTCCAAAACCATTTTCACGGCCTCTTTCTGCGTGAGTATCTCGAAAATACTTTTAGGGCGGAGGGGCAGGGTATTCGGCTCTTGTGCTTGAGCTAGGCTTACCATTAAGCCTAGCAGTAGCGCTGCTAGTCGGTATTTGGAAAAAATATAGATCGTTGTCATGGGCTTCAACTTTTGAGTATTCAAGGTACTTAACTAAGATGTTGATTAAAGAAAGACTGCATTTTGCAAAATTAAATCTTGAAACAAGGTTCTAATCACTTTGGTTTCAGAATTATAGCAAAGTTAATGGGCTAAATACAAACACGACCTGTTTTTTCGATCAACAAGGCAAACCACTCGGCCTGGAATTGTGTTTCATGTAACAGATACCCCATAGGGAGCAAAGGTTGTAAAAACTAACGAATTGCCATTTGCGGACAGCAGTATCTGAGACCTTTGTTTAATTTTGCACTTGAAACTTGCTTTTTTGACTTACGGAACTTAACTTTGAGTTAGAAAAAAGCCCAGATAAGTTGATGTTCTGTAGCTTAATTAGCCTGTTTTCGGTTCTTAGTCATTCAAAATTTAAAAATTTGTGTTCATGAAAAAAGGGTTCTTAGTCCTCCTTTTTGCCTTAATGGCATTTTTGCCAGCTTATAGCCAGGCTTTGCAACCGCACATCTGCGGAAATGCACAAGATCAAGCCGAGTTTTTACCCAGGCTCCGCCAGAATAAACTCGTCATGGAAGCTATGCGCGCGGCAGCAGATAATCGCAGTGAATTTAAATATGTCCCGATCCACTTTCACCTGGTCGGTGATGCAGATGGCAATGGCAGGCACAAAGAACTTAGAGTGCTGGAACAATTGTGCGAGCTCAACAAAGCTTTTGAACCCGTTGGTATTCAGTTTTACCTTAGCGCGCATCCTACTTATGGGCTTTTTGATAAATCCATAAGCAATAACAATGTGTATAATACCCAGTCCAATTCCTTGCTGATGAACCTTCGTCGGCATAATAATGCTGTAAATGTGTATGTAGTAAACGAACCAGTGTCAGGGAATAACCAACCTGGGATTACGTTAGCCTACTACAGCCCTGGACAAGACTGGATCGTAAGCCGGAAAACAGAGATCAATGGTAATAAGCCGAACAGTACTCTTCCACACGAGATAGGCCACCTGTTTACCCTGCCACATACCTTTTTTGGCTACGAAAGCAACTCTTTTGATGTGGCTGACGCAGGCTGGCCAATTGCTCCAGTGCTGGCACCAAATGGTAATGGGGTTACAACTGAACGCCAGAATGCTACCAACTGTGCAAACGCTGCTGATGAAATTTGTGACACCCCGCCAGATTACAATTTTGGCTTTATTTCGCCCAACTGTAGTAACTATGTTGGTGGTGCAAAGGATCCGCTTGGTACTCTCGTGAATCCTATGGAGAACAACTTTATGAGCTATTTCAATGGTTGCAACCCGTATGCATTCACTCAAGATCAGATGGATATTATGAATGCTGATCTGAACAGTGCTGACCGCAATTATTTGGATAATACTTTTGCGCCAGGGGCTACAGAAATCAATACTCCTACAGATTTATTAGTTGCGCCAGCCAATGCAGCTGTAGTGCCCCTATACAATAATGTGTTAATTGAATGGCAGGCCGTACCAGGTGCTACCCATTACTTAGTGGATATTGATATTATTTCCACTTTTGGCACAAACCAGTCGCAAACGTTTATCGAGACAAGTACCAGCAAACTGCTGACTACACTTTCGCCTAACAGAACTTATTATTGGCGTATCAAGCCCTTCAACTATCTGGTTGGCTGTGCAACTGCCCGTACACGGAACTTCAAAACGTCAGCCATCTCCGCTACCCAAGACATTGAGGGGCTTTCGGCTTGGCAACTTTCGCCTAACCCGGTAACCGCCGATGTAGCCAAACTTAGTATCAATGCAGATCAAACCCTTGAGGCTGATATTCGTGTTACAGATGCAGCGGGTCGCACGGTTTCGCTTCAAAAAAACGTAAGCTTCCCACAAGGCGAATCCATCTATGAACTCCGTACCGAAGGCTTGGTCAATGGCCTCTACTTCGTAAGTCTGGAAAGTAAAAATGGACGGAATGTGCGGAAAATGAGTGTGCTTCGGTAGAAAACTAAACAACGAAAGTTCTACTGGATACGGAAGCCCTCCTTGCAATTGCAGGGAGGGCTTTTTTTAGGGAGTATTTGGGTAGGGTCTGGAATGTAATATTGGGATAAATGCACAAATTGCCGGGTGCAAACTAGTCATTCGTGCACTTTACAAGCGGACTGCTCCATACTACTTACGAACAAAAACCAGTTTATTGCGTTCTTCGGTCGTGCTCTTTTGACAGGCTGTTTCGGCCGTCAGCCATAGCGTATCCAGACTTACAGAAGCATGAAAAAGCCACTTCCAGCCCCCAAAATAGAGCCTTTAAAAGAGGGCGTAGACTACTACCTTCAGCGTGGCAGTTGGGTGTTTACAGAACACTTCTTGCGCAAGCGCGGCCATTGCTGCGGGAGCGGGTGTAAGCATTGTCCGTATAGAAAGAAGCAGGATAAATTGGGGAGCTGATTATTCATCCGTTCCTTACTGCCCTTCCGGAAAACCTTTTGGCAAAATAACCTTCACGGACTGCGTGTTTAGCCCCCAATTTACGCCTTTCCCCTCAGCCTTAATTTTGCCTTCTCCAGATATAAATGCACTCCAGTCCGGAATTTCTAAAGGGCCTGCCTCGGCGAAGAATTCCAGTTTTTTTCCTTTAAAGTTCTTCTTGGAATAAAGGACTACCTTAATACCTTTAGGCACTTTTATTGACCCGATTTTGCCCAAACCATCAGCATTTGTATCAAAGTCGGCCCGGTTGGTCAGGATATTAGCTTGCTTGCTTCTGAACTGATCATTGGTGTAAAAGGTAGGGGCAAATTGTGCCTGGTAGAAATAATCTGACACTTGAGCGAGCTGTTTAAACCCTTTTTTATCGACCTCGGAGAGCTTTGTTTTGAAAGCCATTTCAAGGGCAGACAGTAGTCGCATCTCCTCTGGGCTTTTGGCTTCAAACGGGGTAGTCTGTTCTACCAATCCTGGGAGACGACAGATGTTTTTGACTCCTTCTGACACGACTGCCCATACCTGTGTTTTGGATTTAAGACCTTTTTCTTCAGTGGGTGGCGAGGTACTGGCATTATCATCCAATTTAAAACGGATAGGTAGGGTATAACGCACCTTGACGGGTTGGCCATTGGCTTCGCCGGGCATCCATTTGGGCATCGTTTCTATCACACGCTGGGATTCTTTTCCGCAGCCCGCTCCAATGTCTTTGACCACCTTAATATCACTTACACTGCCGTCTTTACCAACTACAAAGGTGAGTACCACGGTGCCTTGGATATTGTGTTCCCGTGCTGTAGCAGGGTATTTTAGGTTTTCTCCGATATATTGCATCATGGCTGCTTCTCCACCAGGGAAACTGGGCGGCTTTGAGATGTCGAACATTTCAAAGATTTTATCTTCCGTTGTGGACGGGGCCGCTGTTGGCGTAACTTCGATTTGCGCCGACAAAAGTTGGAAGGTCAGGGAGAAAAACAAGAGGAAAATAGGTTTTAGTGTCATAAATCAAGAAGATTTTGGTGATTGTAGTCAAGTTGTGGCAAAACTAAAAAGGTGTATGAGAGCTGAGGTCTTGATTTGGAACCTTTCAGCATTACTCGCTGCTCTCTCGTTTTTCCCTTTCCCAGTCCGTACGGGCGAACACTATGATCAAAACGCCTGCGATCACCATCAATATTTTGATAATGAAAGATAAAAGCCTGTCTAGAAGTTCGAGCCAGCCAAGAAAATACCAATGTGTGCCCACCATAGCCATGATCACGGAAGTAATGCCGAGCGAAAAGAGCAAATAGCCCAATAGTAGTAGAAGTCCCTTATTTTTCATCCTAAAAGTGTGTTTACTGGTCAGAAATTTGAACAAAGCAGCTTGAAATAAGGCCAAAGGTAAGCAGCCTTTTTTTTCAATACCCTGCTTGCGATTAAGAATTGCGTCAAAGCTTCCAACCACAAAGCGATTATTATGTTGTAAACCCTACCTTCGCGGCCCTAAACTTCAAGGGTAAAAGGTTGCCCGTCAAAGGTTTGCCAAAGGAGCTAAAATAGTCCATAAAATATGTCAAAAATACTTGAAACGCAAGATATCCGAGCCTTGGGCAGCAACCTCGAAATGCTGGCTCAGCAAGTTGTAGAAGGTTTTATTGTGGGACTTCACCGCAGTCCGTTTCACGGTTTTTCGGTCGAATTTGCGGAGCATAGACTCTACAACCCTGGCGATAGCACCCGCAACATGGATTGGAAGGTATATGGCCGCACCGACAAACTTTTTTCCAAAAGATATGAGGAAGAAACCAACCTGCGATGCCATATTGTGCTAGATGCCTCTTCCACGATGTATTATCCCTGGGATGAAAAGAATCCAGAAAAAAATAAATATAGCAACAAATTCTGCTTCGCAGCCCAGTCTGCGGCTGTGCTCATGAACGCACTCAAACGCCAACGGGATGCATTCGGACTTACCCTTTTTGATGACGAGATTCGGTTCAATACAGGTGCAAAATCGAGTACGGTGCATTACAGGTTGTTGCTTTCTCAGCTGATTGAACGTATCGAAAACCCGCAGTTGAATAAGCCGACAGACCTAGCTTCAAGTCTTCACCAAGTTGCGGAGTCCTTCCACAGGCGTTCCATGGTGGTCATTTTTACCGACGTGATGGAGAATCCTGAAAAAGCGGAGGAAGTATTTTCGGCCTTGCAGCACTTGCGTCATGCCAAACATGAGGTCATTTTATTTCATGTCACCGACAAAAGCAAAGAGCTGGATTTTGAGTTTGAAAATCGCCCCTATGTATTCGTAGATATGGAAGATGGCTCTGAAGTACGGCTTCAGCCGAATCAAGTGAAGGAATTTTATACCAAACAAGTCGGGGCATTCACGGCGCAACTGCGGATGAAATGCCTGCAATTCAAGATTGATTTTGTAGAAGCCGACATTAATCAAGGCTTTGTGCCAATTCTACAGACCTGGATGGCCAAACGGGCGAAAATGCATTGAGCATTTTGGCTGTTGGGCGCTGCACGGGTGTCCCTAAATCCTTAGATAAACGCCCCCAATTCATCCAATCGATTAAAATCAGCCTAACCATATTAACATCACCATGCAAGAAGTATTCATCATTTCCGCAGTCCGCACGCCAATTGGCAGTTTTGGCGGAAATCTGGCGGGCATATCCGCTACCCAACTGGGCGCCATCGCGATTCGTGGCGCACTTGAAAAAGCCAATGTTGCCGCCGAAGAAGTCAACGAAGTACTCATGGGCAACGTCGTGAGCGCCAATCTTGGCCAGGCACCAGCTCGACAGGCAGCACGTTTTGCGGGCATCCCCGATTCGGTTCCCTGTACAACGGTCAATAAAGTATGTGCTTCAGGCATGAAGTGCATCACCTTGGGCGCACAAAGTATCATGCTGGGGCTCAACGACATCGTAGTAGCAGGCGGCATGGAAAATATGTCGCAGATCCCATACTACCTACCCAATGCGCGCTGGGGATATAAATTTGGCAATGGAGAAATCGTGGACGGCCTTTCCAAAGACGGCCTCACCGATGTGTACAACCAAAAAGCGATGGGTTTTTGTGCCGATGCCACCGCTGTAAAATTTGCCATTAGCCGTGAAGCACAGGATGCTTTTGCGATCGAATCTTACAAGCGCTCGGCAGCTGCTACGGAAGCAGGTTTTTTTAAATCTGAAATCATTCCGGTCAGCATTCCACAGAAAAAGGGCGACCCCGTTCAGATCCTGGAAGATGAGGAATTTAAAAAAGTGTTTTTTGACAAAATACCCAGTTTGCGCCCGGCTTTCGCAGCGGACGGAACGGTCACTGCTGCCAATGCAAGTACCATCAACGATGGCGCAGCGGCACTCATTCTGGCTAGTGCGGCAGCGGTGAAACGCCTTGGACTCACGCCTATCGCTAAAATTCGAGGCTTTGCTGATGCTGAGCAAGCGCCAGAATGGTTTACCACCACCCCGACAATTGCAGCTCCAAAAGCCCTGAAAATGGCAGGCGTAACCAAAGACGATATTGACTTTTTTGAAGTCAATGAAGCCTTCGCGGTCGTAACGATGGCTTTTGAACAGGTCATGGAAATCAGTCACGATAAGACCAATGTTTTTGGTGGAGCGGTTTCGCTTGGTCATCCGCTTGGCGCTTCCGGCGCGCGTATTGTGACTACGTTAAACAACGTTTTGCAGCAGAAAAACGGCACCCTAGGGCTTGCCGCGATCTGTAATGGTGGGGGTGGGGCTACGGCGATTGTGATTGAGCGGGTGTAGTGGAAAATAATTACGCTATCGTTTAAAGTGGTGGGGTTGTGTCTAAAGAGTGAGGATTAAAAAATGGAGTAAAATTTTATTTTTTTTCTTTGGCGAAAAACCTCATAGGTTTTTTCCAGCCGTACACCTCTTTTTTGCGGCTTGTCATTCTGAACGTAGTGA
>JBBQLD010000182.1:0-8766 GCA_038327555.1 Chitinophagales bacterium | reverse complement strand
GGAATCTCCGTGCAAGAAGCCATAGCAGAAAGGCGTGGCCTTCGTTACGACCGACGTTGGATGTTGGTGGACGACACTGGGCGCTTCGTTTCGCAGCGCGAAATTCCAAACATGGCACTGCTCGGAACAGCCATTGAGCCGCCATTTTTAACTGTTTTTTGGAAAAAAAATCCACAAGAAAAAGTGCAAATTCCCCTGGAAATTGCTTCAGACTTGTTGACAAGCATCGAGGTGCAGGTTTGGGATGATCATTGTATAGGCCTGGTTTTGACAGATGAGATAAATCAATGGTTTTCAACGAATCTAGGGCAAAACTTAAGACTCGTTTTAATGCCCGAAACCGACCACCGACCTGCTGATGATCGGTATGCGCCTCCAGGTCACCAGGTGAGCTTTGCCGATGGATTTCCATACCTGATTATAGGACAGGCTTCACTTGACGAACTAAACAATCGCCTGGACCAGTCCCTGCCGATGAATCGCTTTCGCCCTAATTTTGTATTCACTGGAGGACAGCCATTTGAGGAGGATTATTGGGGGCAATTTTCCATCAACGAACAATCTTTCCAAGGAGTGAATCCTTGCGCCCGCTGTAGCATTACCACAACAGATCAGGAGACAGCCGAACGGGCAGCCGAACCCATTAAAACTTTGTCCACTTTCAGAAAATTTGAAAATCAAATCCTGTTTGGGCAAAATGTGCTTTGGCTGGGCGAAGGCGGAATTCCCGTGCGTGTGGGCGACTCGATCCGATTGTAGGTTTACATATATCTTTTCTTGCCTTAAAGAGGGATATTTTTTTGACAGGATTTGCAGGATGAACAGGATATGTCGGCTTCGCCGCCACACACACCTGCTACTCAGGGGTTGTGTCAGAAGGTTATCGACAGAAAAATGAACAAATTTTAATTCTATTCAGATGCCAAACCTCGTAGGTTTTTAAAACCTACGAGGTTTTTGGCCAAAGAAAATAAAATAAAATTTTACCTCATTTTTGGCCCTACTCCTTTTGACACAACCCCAAGCTTAGGTCAACCATTTTTTCATCAGACAATACTATTTTTCTGCGAATAGTAGAATACCATTCCACCATACGCAACAGCGACAATTTGAAATGCACACCCTTAATCCTCACTTCGACCGACAATTCAAAGTCGCCTGACCAATACAACGCCCTTACCCAGCCAAGTAAAAAGCGCTACTCATCTCCTGAAATTCAGCGGAATAAGCCATTCCCGTTTTTCCTCCATACAGGCAAATTTCTTCCAGCTCAAAGCCCAACGGGCTTTTTTCAAACTGCAAGAGCAGGCGTTCTACAGGCTTTCCAGGCCTGCTGCGGACTTCGGCAATTCGAGTCCAATACAATCCATTTTGAACCGCTAATTCACACAATCTGCGGCCTTCCCGCTCGGGCAATACCGCGCAAAATTTGCCATGGGGTGCTAGTAATTTATGTACAGCGGCAAGTAAATCGCCAGGTGAAAGCGTGGCTGTATGCCTTCCAAGGCTGCGGGTTTTATTGGGAGAAATGGTAAGCTCGGAGAAAAAAGGAGGATTACTTACGATTAAATCATACTGATCCTCAACTATTTGTGCAAATTCTTGAACAGAACCTTCCCAAATCTTTAACTGTTCTCTCCAAGGACTATTTGTAAAATTGCCTTGTGAAAGCGCCGCGGAAGCTGGGTGCAACTCTACCCCTATTCCGGCCCAATTTGGGTTTACCTGATTTGAAAATTGATCCATCCGCTGCGCCAGCATTAACGCTACCACGCCCGTCCCCGTCCCAATATCCAAAAAGTGTTTTACCGCTCGTACATCCGCCCAAGCACCCAGCAAGACCGCATCCGTACCTACGGGGTGCGCCGCGCCATCCTGAGCTACGCTAAATTTTTTGAAACGAAACGCTGGCAAGGGCATGGGCACTAATGAAGGTGACAACATATTGGCCTGGATTTAAGCCCGATACATTGAAGCTTAATTGATTTTCAGCCGAATAACTTTCAGAAATCAGCACTTGGCCTAGCGCGTTTTTGACCAGAATTACTCCGTCTTCAATAGGCAATCCAGATAGTTCGAGCCAATCAGTGCTTGGATTGGGGAATACTTTAAAAGACTGATTTCGAATCGTCTGTACGCTGGAAGGGAATTCGCCCCAGCGTGTTTCAAACTCGGCCTTAAATAAAGTCGCCAGCACTGGATCGTGTAAAATGAGTGTATTTTCATCATTGACCGTCTCTGCCGCAACCGACCAGTTGTGAGAACCCGTGACGACGGTGGGATCAGAGGTCCAGTCGTGAGCATCCACCACGCCATATTTGTGGTGAAAATCGCCAGAAAGGTTATGATGGCGAATATTCACCCCATTCTCAAGTAAGTGTTCGTATTCGGCACCGTTGTCGCTGATGTTTTCCATAATGCCCCGTACCGAAACGCCAGCATCGTGCACGCTTACTAGCGCATTGCCCAATTCATTTTTGGTAAAAGAAAATGCGCCAAAAAGGGCCTCGCTTTCTGCGCTCCGAAGGGCAGTTTCAATATGGCTGGTGGTCTGATCTGAAGGTGAGAAATATAATTCCACAAGTTGTCCGCCAACGATGAATTGATGTGGCGTATTATCTCGCTTGGCAGCTCCAAACCGACTTTGGCTGAGTTCAGGCAGGAGATTTTCGCTGCCCCACATTTCTTCAAATTCAAGTTCATAAGCTCGCGCAAGCGATTGATCCTGAATGAATAGCGTGTTATTGAAATCCTTGGTAATGTTTTGGGTAGTCCAATTCAAGGAGCCTCCCATCAGCCAGGCCTGGTTCGTGAGATCGGCATCGATCACCATAAATTTGTTGTGCATCAGTGCCTCCGTGTTACCGTAAAGTACGGGAAAAGCAGGCGCGGGATTGAGGGCCGAATTACTGGCTGCTTCAGCCGCGATATACCGAACGCGCACCCCACGGGCTTGCGCAGCTTTTATAGCATTGGTAATGTCGCTTCGGTTATTGTTGTAAACCGCAATGTCAAGGGTTTGCTGGGCGGCGTCAATCCGAGCAATCGTTTCCGACAATACCGCCTCGAAAGTGTCGCCATTGGGAAGTAACCCGTTTGCAAAGCTTGGATCAACGCTGTAGTTAAAAAACACCTTTACCTGTCCTGAAGACAGGGAACGAGTGGCAAAAGGTGTTGGCACTGAAAGAATTATCCCGCCATTGTGATGTGCCTTAATCTGCACCCAATAAATGGTACCCGGCGTAAGATTTGTAAAGAGATAACTATGTTCAGTAGTGTATCCTGGAATTGTAACCATCGTATTAGGCGAAGTACTCGTGCCAATTCGAAGGCTACAAACTGAGGGCAAACTTGTTTCCCAACTCACTTTAAATCCTGCAATACCAATATCCTTTTGCGCTAATTTTTTTGGAAAATAGAAACATGTGGCTGAGACAAAATCGGCAGGGCTGCAGGGCAAAAGCTGGAAATCATAATATTTGGAAAGGATAGATCGGAGTCGAATAGGCTCTGCTGGAATGCTCCCGCCAATCATTGGGTGCCCGCTTCGCAGGTAAACTTTAGCCCCCATTCCTTCCGAATCAGTGACTCCAAAAGATCCATAATTGCTAAATGTGTTACCTGCGCTTTTGAAGGTAATACACTCTAATTCAACAAGTTGGCTTTCGTAATTATCAGAAAGATCTCCAAGTGAAATTGCTTTTGGGCTAGGCAAGGGATTATTTGAGGAAATAATATTGAACGCAGTAATCGGCGTTATTTCCAGCAAACCATGGTAGGAAATCATCTTTCCAGTCAATTCAATACTATCGCCTGGCTTGGCAGCAAGCTCAAATCCGGCCACCGAACCCGTGCCAGGATAGGCTGCGATACCCGCTGTACCATCTTGGAGGTACCGTATTTTGCCCAATTCTGAACCAGTCGTCACCATACCCCGTACGGTAACGGTACTGCCCAAAGGCTGAGCGCGTGCTGTTGCGATGGATTGGGCAAGGAGGGTGTTTTGAGAAACAGCGCCCGCAAACGCCCACACAGCCGTTAAAACTATGGTGCGTAAAAAAGCTGTGGCGGGAAAGGGGATTAAATTGAAAATCCTGTTGAAAATCATCATTGAAGATTGAACAGGGCATTTTGGGGCTTAAATGTCGGCTCAAAGTTAAAAACCAAGCGCGAAGTTGCGCATTTTTGCGGCATGGAAAAAAGTAGTATGCAAAATTTGGGCCGAATGTCCGTTTCTGACTTTAAATCCCGCCCAAAAATGCCCCTCACCCTCGTGCTCGATAGCGTACGCTCCGGCCTCAACGTGGGCTCTATTTTTCGCACTGCTGATGCTTTTGCTTTAGAGCGAATGCTGCTTTGTGGCATCACCGCTCAACCACCCCATCGGGAGATCTTGAAGACCGCACTCGGCAGCACCGATTCCGTGGATTGGACCTACTACGACACCTCAATTCAGGCGGTTCAAGCCCTGAAAAACGAAGGGTATATCGTCTTGGCGATTGAACAAACTACGAAAAAAATATGGCTGCAAGATTTTTCCCCGGAGGCAGAAAGTCGTTATGCTTTTATACTAGGGAATGAAGTAGAAGGCGTTGATTCAGAAACACTTGCGCTATGCGATGGGGCTTTGGAAATTCCTCAATTTGGCACCAAACATTCGTTGAACGTGGCGGTGGCAGCAGGTATTGTGGCTTGGGAATTTGTACGAAAGGCAGCTTTTTAAGTGCTGCTGAAAATTCCAAAAATGCTCTTCTTGATCACCCAAAATTTCCGGAGATTAACCCAGCGCCAAAGCCCGGCAGCAAAACGCTGTTTGGCAGATGGCCAAATGTCCTCAGGCGGCGTATGACCAAAAACCTCCTGATAGGTTTGAATTGTCTTTTCGTATTGGGCGATAGTTCATAAAGGATTGATTTTTGCGGTAAAATTAGCCCGAAAATAGAATTTTAAAAGTCTGGCTCTATTTTTAGGAACGAATGAATAATAACTTGCTACTTTCATCTGATTCCTTGATTGGCTTATTTCGACAAAAGCTAATTGTCGTAGGCTTTTGAGACCTTTGTAGACATGATGAAATAAATTTTTAAAGCTCGGGCAACCCAAATTCAACATTCACCATCAAACACTTTGTTCAAACCAACATGCATCAATACAGCGATCAGGAACTAGTTAGTGGTATACTGGGAGGTAGCCCAGCGCATCAAACGGCACTTTACCGTCAGTTTAGTCTGCCCATGTTTCGGGTTTTGCTACGCTATTCCAAAGACAAAGCGGAGGCAGAGGATATGCTTCAGGACGGGTTTGTGCGGGTTTATCGAGATATGGCGCAATTTCGTGGCGACGGCGCATTAGGCGGTTGGATACGGCGAATCATGGTGAACACAGCACTGAGTCATTTGCGAAAACAGCGCGATTTTGTAAAGGATGTGCCGGACTTCAATGTTTTTGAAAGCAAATTCCATACAGAAGAAGATTTTGCTTCAAATCTTGATGCACAAACGCTGTTATCGTACCTGCAAAGATTACCCCCGGGGTATCGAACCGTGTTCAATTTCTATGCGATTGAAGGTTTTAGCCACGAGGAAATAGCTGAAAAATTAGGGATTAGCATCGGCACCAGTAAAAGTCAATTGTTCAAAGCCCGTGAATTCCTCAAAAAAATACTCAACAAATCTTTTATTTCTTGATCATAACTCCCAAAAAAAAACCACACTCCTACCCATGACTGAGCAACAAGCAAATTCGCCCATCGACGATCTTTTTCGCAATACCCTGGAAAACCTCCCCGATTCGCCTGCCGAATCGGGATGGGATACCCCATCCGACCGTGTTTGGCAACACGTGCAAGCGAATATGGCACCACCCGAAAAAGGTTGGGGGCTACAATCCTTGGTCTTACTTGCCGCCATCCTCTTAACCATTGGAGGTGGACTGTATTGGATGTTCTCCGGACCAATCAAAAGGACTGCAACACCGCCTGTAGTCACCCCTGTTGAACAGCCTATTCTAGCCCCTTCTACCCCGGCGGAAAAGGATAACAGCCAAACTATTACAGTACCCAATTCGACTACGAACAACAGCGCAGTTAAGGAAACCCACCCCAAGCCAAAGCCCCGAAATAGTACGGAGGAGCATCAGGCTAACCCAGGTGCGAATGGAGCGCAACCGCTTCCAGGCAGTAAACAAACCTTGCCACCCAATAGCACAGAAGCCCAAAAGAAAAAAGGCGAGGGCAATTGAAAGACACCATTTTAGCAGTAATAAAGAGGCCCGGCGGAGTAGTTCCGCCGGGCTGTTTTTTTTGCTGGGACGCGAGCATCAATACAGCTTGTTTCTGATCCAACACCTGAAAGCCTTTACTTTGGCACACGAACCATAGTTACCTCATAAATTCCATTTTCCGCAGACAATAGTACCCGATAAACGCCTGGCGGCCATTGGCTCAGATCAACGGTACACTCGCCTTCCGTAACATCCATCCTGCTCACTAATTGCCCAATCACGTCCCAAATATTCAAAACCCCTTTCTCGGGAAGATTGAATGTACAAAAATCCAACACTGGATTGGGGTAAACAGTTAGCGCCTTTACATTAGTAGCTTTATCTTCCGTTTCACTGATAGTGCTTAGTTCGGATATAAGGCGTTTCCAAACACCGTAGCCCTGACAGCCTGCCCAGATATATTGTCCATGAAAACCTATACTTGTTGTGATTTTGCCTTTCAATCCCTCATTCCAATCTGTCCAATTCTGGCCTTTATCCTTAGAGACAAAAATGCCAGCAGAGGTAACTAAGAAAAGAAATGGCCCTGATTTTTTCAAATCCCAAATCCTGGCAACCCCCCAAGGTCTTTCGCCTTCAGTTAAATCAAAGCACTGCCATTCTGCTCCCATATTGGGAGAAAAAAGTAATCTTCTTACATGAGGATTACGAGGAAAAACAAATACGGAACTATCCCGAATGAAAAGTTGATGTGAATTTGAAATCAGAGGGCAGTTCTGTGCGGGGACGGTCAGTACATGAAGCCAACTTTGTCCGCCATCATTTGAACGAAACAAGCGATTATCATAATCCAAAATGTAGACGGAGCCAGCATCTACAAAATAGGAATTCATTAAAATGGGTGCATTCTGTGTGGAAGGAAATATTGGATGGAATGTATCTCCCTGATTTGTCGAGACAAAAAAGTGGTTTCCTGTATATGAATAGCTCAAAATACCTCCATTAATCAATTCAAGACGGTAAAAATGTTCAAATAGGGAATCGGGTGTCTCAATCACCGCTTTCTGCCAACCATTACTTTGAGATTTCTTTAATAAAATATTCCAACCATGTACTACTAATCGTCTACCCTCCAATTCGAGGTAATCTTTCTCACCAATATAAGCACCTGAAGGGGTTGGAATATCAATGGTTTCAAGATTCCAATCTAGTCCATTTGACTTAATTTTGGATAATCCTGTAGCGTAAGAAGCGTATAAATTATTTCCAGCAGAAGTGAATCGCACAGGATTGGCCCCAACAAGGCCCTCATTTTTCCTTTCCCAAGTGGCATTTGAATTCGTTTTTCTCGAAATTCCTGTAAAGGAATTGCCAATAAAAATGGTATCTTGTATACCCAAAACAGATACGATTGGATCTTCAAAACGGTTAATCCCTTCAAAACCCCAGGTCAAACCCAAATCATGTGAAAAAAACAACGTCCCATAATTTGCCCACATGATAGTTCCTTGATTCCATTGAATGCCCGAAGTATTATTGAAAGGAATCGTCATCTGACGCTTTATCCAAGTTGCACCATAATCAGGCGAATACCAACAATACTTGAGATCAGACATGAATATAAAGAAATAATTTTCATGCTGAAATAATTCAGTTCCATTTTCTGGGAAAGAAAACAAGTTTGACCAAACAATGCCGCCATCAGTAGATTGAATCACCTGATTAAACTGAGTTGTTTCGTCATAAACAAGTGCCGTCAACCTACTGCCATCCGAACACAATTGATTGATGGGCCTTGACACCAAATGATCCCAGGTTACGCCATTGTCAGAACTTCGATAAAGCCCATAATAATCTGAAATATAAATAAATAGCCCTACTTTATAAAACTCATATACTAGCATTGAATCAATAAGCTTCACTTCTGTCCATGTTTGACCAATGTCTTGGCTCCGCCATAATGAAGTATTTATATAGTTATGAGAATAGGATTTAAGCAAGAGTTCACCCTCCGAATATCTAAGTTCTATGGAATGATCTCCAGGAGAGTTTGCCAACATAGCCCAATGGTCACCTCGGTCAATTGAGTAATAAAGTTCACCCGCATTGGCCACTATCGTATCGCCAATCAAAATCTGATCAACTACATAGCCAGCATTTAGTCCATTGGTGCGCGTCCATTGGGCAGAAAGCACCATAGGAAAGAAGGAAAGAAGAGCAAGCAAAGTCTGATTTTTCATGAAAAAGCTCAATTTATGTGATCGATGTCTTGCAAAGTTATCTATTTAAAAGGCACATTTCCTTGAGCAATATGTGAGTGTATCTTTTAAAGACATCAATGTAGCACATGATTACGTAAAGCTCAAGTTCCGACTTCAATGCGAGCTGAATCCCGAGCTTTCCTACATCCCCTTAATCCATGCTTTAATGATCTCCACACCTTCCCGATGTTGCAATTGCCGCCCCAACTCCGGCATCCGTATTCCTGGATCATTACTTTCCATGCGAAATACCAAGATACTCTCGTTGGGCTTTCCCGGTACA
>JBBQLD010000181.1:0-8776 GCA_038327555.1 Chitinophagales bacterium | reverse complement strand
GACTACCTCGCTCTGTTCATTTAATTTTAATAAAAAACCACCCGTAATTGCATTGCCCAAGGCGCCATAGGCATAAATTTCCGCGTCGTTTTTGGCCACAATTCCATTTGCCGTAGCGGGATCAGTTGTTAAAAAAAATCGCCGGAAAAGCGGTTGGCCGGAAGCGTTAACTTTAAATACCAAGGCTTGATTGTAGTCTGGCAAAGCATTTGTAAAACCTGTGGCAAGCACTGCCCATATTGCGCCAGCCGGAGTTGCGGCTAGCTGATTGCCTGGAAGTATGGCCCCGTAGCGTTTCTCCGGTCGTAATTGAGTTTCCCAAAGCAGCGAACCATTGGCATCAAACTTCATGAGATTCAGCAGATTATCCGGTGAGGATGAAAACGCACCTTTTCGAAACCCAAGATAGAATGCGCCAGAAACTACCTTGTCTGCTACAAGATGTAATAAACTGAAACTGATGTCATCACTTTGATTGGCCAAGCAAATCTGACGCATCCAAAGTGCCGTGCCATTGGCATCTAACCTGATGATTTGAATACAATTCCCCTGCAAACCCGCCATGACGTAGCCGCCATCAGGCATTAAAGCCAAACCTTCGGCCAATTCAAGGCCGTCTATTTTTTTCTGAAAAACGGGCTGCGCCGACAGTGTACCGACAATTAAGCAGCATAGTATAGTTTTTATCACACGTGATCAGCTTTGCTCCCAAAGGTCACTGGATGTTTGCTAAGTTTGCCCCCTTCACGCTAATTTTTTTGACCATGAGGCATTTATTTATCATACTGTTTTCGACGCTTGCGGTTCACAGCTCTGCCCAAAAAGAATCTCTTTACTTTCAACAAGAAGTAAACTACCGGATCGTCGCGACATTGGATGACGTAAAACACACGCTGACAGGCGAGGTAGCATTCGAATACGTCAATAATTCGCCCGATACGCTTCCTCAAATCTGGGTGCATCTCTGGGGCAACGCGTTCAAAAACCGGCAATCTGCTTTTTGCAAACAAAAGCTCCGTGATGGCAATAGCAAATTCTATTTTGCGAAAAAGCGTGATTTAGGTTCCTATGAGACGCTTGATTTTAGCACGAATGGACAAAAGATCGAGTGGAATTATGACCCTAAAAATCCAGACATCGCGATATTGACTTTGTCACAGCCGCTTGCCCCAGGCAGCCGAATTCGTATTTCCACGCCTTTTTTGCTCAAAATTCCAGCCTCGTTTTCACGCCTTGGGCACGTGGAAACCAGTTATCAAATGACCCAGTGGTATCCCAAGCCAGCGGTTTATGACCACAAGGGTTGGCATGCCATGCCTTATTTGGACGTCGGTGAATTTTATTCGGAATTTGGTTCGTTTGACGTGACCTTGACGCTTCCCGAAAACTATATCGTTGGCGCAACTGGTGTGCTACAAACCCCTTCAGAGCTAGCGTTTTTGCAAAAAAAAGAGGCTGAAACCCGAGCAAAAATCAAGCAAATTAAGGGAACAGGATCTCCTTTCACCACAGATGACTTCCCGACTTCGAGCCTGAAAATGAAGACGATACGCTACACTGCCGAGCGAGTACATGACTTTGCATGGTTTGCGGACAAACGGTTTTGGGTTTTGAAGGACACGGCCCATCTCGCTTCCGGCAAAACGGTGGATTGTTGGGCGATGTTCCCTGGATCCAAAGCAAAGTCGTTAAAAACCACTCAGGCAAAATTGTGGGAAAACGGCGCGTTTTACGTGCGGCGTTCTGTAACGTTTTACTCAGAAAAGGTGGGCGAATATCCTTGGCCACAGGCTACTGCTGTGCATTCAGCCCTCAGTGCAGGTGGCGGCATGGAGTATCCGATGGTCACCGTGATTGGCAATGTTTCCAGTGCGGAAGATCTGGATAATGTGATTACCCATGAAGTGGGCCACAACTGGTTTTATGGCATTTTGGCCTCCAACGAAAGGGATCACCCGTTCATGGACGAGGGAATCAATTCCTACTATGAAAACCGGTATATGAAGGAAAATTATAAAAACCATAACTTCATTGATCTCCCGAAGGTTATTCTCAACGAAAGCAAACAGGGTTCCCTGCTCGAAAACGCATATCTGGTTTTGGCGCGTGAGCATCAGGATACCCCTCCAGACACGCATTCCAACGAATTCTCCCAGCTTGCATACGGATTGCAAGTGTATATGAAAACAGCCATTTGTATGCACTGGCTGGAGCAGTCGGTGCGGACAGAAGTATTTGACGCCGCTATGCAGGAATATTATCGGCGATGGCAATTTCGGCACCCCTATCCAGAAGATTTACGCACCCTATTGGAAGAAAAAAACTTGGATGTTGCTTGGTTTTTTGATGCAATGCAGACCCGAAAACAGGTTGATTTCAAGCTAAAAGAAATAGTGCTAAAGCCGCTAAACGTTGAACCCGGGAGCAGTGCAATACCGACCCCTAGTTGGTTGTTGATGATTGAAAATAAAGGTGAATTATTAGCCCCATTTTCTGTGACCGCTTTGAAAAACGGCAATCCGTTGAAGACCAAATGGTTTCCTGCGCTAGTTGGTCAAAGCACTCAAATCGTTGATTTTTCCATACCAGATACTGTTTTATATCCCGACGCTTTCGAAATTGACTGGCCGCGCAAAACCCTAGACCTAAACCGAAAAGATAATTTTCGCCGAACCTCCGGCTTGTTTCCCGGAATGAGACCATTAGAATACCGATCACTCGCCATTTTCCAGAATGCACGACGCAATACGATAGCTGCAATTCCCTGGTTAGGCTGGAATAATTACGACAAAATGATGATTGGGCTATTGGTGTACAATCCGCCCTTACCGCCGAGGAAATTTCAGTACTACCTGCTTCCAGGTTATAGTACGGGGTCAAAAAAAATGGTTGGGCTGGCTGATTTGCGCTACAAGTTTTTCCCGGGTGGATGGTTTCCCAAAGTCACGGTTGGCGTTGCGGCAAAGTCCTTTGATTTTGACTACAATGTAGCCGACGATTATTACTCCAGGTTTTATCGGATCGCGCCACAGATACGGGCGGAATTGAGCAGTGGCTCGATGTCGTTCAGCCATGCCGTCAATTTCAGAACCTTAATTATCGGACGAGAAGCAGCTTTACGCAGTATCGAGGGGCAATATCTTGGAAAAACCTGGAAAAAGAACACGATCTACGAATTGCGTTACGAAGGAGAAGAACACAGATTGCCCAATCCCTACAGTTTTCAAATTGCGCTGGAAACCCAAGGCTATCGGGATGCATTAGACCAGCCTGCCCATTATTTACGTGGCACCGCAATGTGGCGGCAGAAGTTCTTTTACCGAGATAAAAAGAAGATCACGATGCGCTTATTCGCAGGATATTTCATTCAAAGTACACAACGCAATCGAAGTATAGAAGAGACCGCGTTGAGCCTGAACCCGCAGGGATTCAATGATTACAAATTTGACCAGACCTTTTTGGCACGTTCCGGGGCTGATGAATTTTTAGGTCGGCAAGTCAGTCAAACAGAGGGCGGTTTTAAAGGCGCGTTTGGTCCGGCTGCTGCTGGTACGATTGGCAATTCCAACAATTACATACTGGCGCTTAACTTGAAAGCTGATTTACCCCTTCGCCTCCCATTGGGAACCATGCTCAAGCCCTACTTTGACCTGGGTTATTATGATGATGCAACCATCAACGGAAAAAACCGCCCAACTCGCGAGCAATTGCTTTGGAGCGGCGGGCTTATGCTCGAATTTTTCAAAGGAGGACTGGAAGTTTATTTCCCGCTGGTGAATTCCAGGTTTTTAAACGATCAATACTGCGATCAAGCTGGTGGTACCAGGCAATCGTCCATTTTCTGTGGCGGAGATTACAGAAAAATGATTTCGTGGAGCATGCGGCTTAATTTTTCAGATCCTATAAAGATGGTGGAAGACGCTGTGCGCTGAGCTTAAATCTCATATTTCCTCAGGCCCCTCGCCCACCCAATCCTGTTGCACAAAACCGCCTTCACAATGTTCTTCCAGATGGTCGTCAATAAACTTGCGCACATCTACCACCAATTCTCCTGGATAAAGGAGGTGAACATTTGGGCCGGCATCGAGCGTAAAATACACCTGATGCCCGGTGTCAGCACGGTATTGGCGCACTTTTTCGATAATAGCCAGGGAATCCGGACGCATGAGGGTGTATGAAGGATTACTGCACATCATCAGCGCATGGAGGGTAAGTGCTTCGTCTTCTACAATTTTTCCAAATGCGGGCAAATCACCTGTGCGCATGGTATCCAGCAAGGTGGTCAGGCGGGTGCGGGCTTGGGTATAGCGTGGCTCTGCGTAAGGATTGCCTTCCATCAAGGCATGACCGGCGCGGCTGCTCACTGATTTTTCCTCCCGGCTTACGATCAAGATATCGTCATGAAAATCTTTGAAGCTATCGTGAATATGGTCGCTCATTGGTACCGCATATTCATCGCTGCTACCGGGCACCTGAGGGGTAGCACCCCAAACTGCTGCATGTGGAAAAATGCTTCGGCAGGCGGATCCGCTTCCTAAACGGGCCAAAACAGATGCTTTTTGGTCAAATGCAGCAGGATCTTGCAGGGTTCCAAAAAAACGATCTTCCAAAGAGCACAGGCATAGCGCCAATGCACTCATACCTGAGGCTGATGAAGCGATACCTGCGGAATGTGGAAAAGAATTGCCTGTATGAACGGTCAGTTTTAACTGTTTCAAAAACGGCATCGTAGGCAAAAGTCCTGTCAGAAATTCCAGTACCTTGGCCCGAAACGTATTGTTTTCCGCTTCGTGGAAAAAGAAATCTAGTTCAATTTGGCCATCATCAGCGCCTTCACGCATCTCATATTCCAGTTGCGTATCGGTGCAAGAAGCTGCGAGCGTAAGACTTATGGAAGGGTTTTGCGGGAGTTGGATCCCGTGCTTACCCCAATATTTGATGAGCGCAATATTGCTAGGAGAACGCCAAAGAATTTGACCAGGTTGGGGTGGATTGGAAGAATCAAGTATTAGACGAGACATTTGCTAGTGCTTTGTTTATGGATTGATTGGTTTATTGGGAATTACGCCCAAGATGGGCCAATTGAGCGACAAAGAAAAACAAGGATTGAAAAACGGACGATATTATTATCAAGGGTGCCTACTTTTGCCCAACTTGGATTCCATCCCCAGTCAACCAATAAACCAGTAACCCAATCCATCCTAAAAATGTGGCAAAAAATTCGCCGTTTGGGCGTTGAAATCTATGCGTTTATCACCACCCCGTTTGTGCTGAAAAACTGTCTGGGCATGGTCGGCGTAATGACCGGCTTGCTGATGCTTATTTTTTGGTGGCTCAAATGCTACACAAACCATGGCGAAAGTGTTCAGGTACCCAGTTATGTCGGTATGAGTTTTCGTGAAGCAGCCCGGAAGGCGCGTGCCCGTGATTTTGGGGTGGCGGTTAGTGATTCCATTTTTGTTCCAGGCGAGCCGCCTGGCCAAATTGTATCACAAGACCCAAAGCCGAATAGTCGGGTTAAGGAAGGACGCACCCTTTATTTCACCGTGACTAAGAACAATCCGGACATCCTAAAATTACCCGACCTGAAAAGCGGTGACGATTATGACATTTATTCCCGCCGGCTTACAAGAATTGGGTTAAAACCTCGTATTGTCGCCCGTGCTGCCGACCCCAATGTTGGGGCCAATACCATCATTGCCGTCATTTATAAAGGGGATACTATCACCGAAAAACTTCGGTACCATAGTGTTCCAGTAGAGATGGGTGCAACGATAGATTTCGTTGTAAGCGAAGCTGTTACGCTAACGGTAAACATGCCAGATTGCCTTTGTCACACGCTTGGAGAAGCAAAATTTCTGCTTCAAACCAGCGAGCTCAGTATCGGTACGGTCATTAAAGACGCCACCGTTACAGACGAAGAAAACGCCTACGTTTGGCGACAAAGTCCAAAGTACGACCCAACTGGAACCATGCGTAAGGGAGAGCAAATTGATTTATATATTACGCAAGATCGACCAGCGAGTTGTGCGGGAAAGTAGCTCAATTGCAGCCCATTTCTATTCGAGAAAGAAAATCATTATTGGGAAAACTATTTCCAGACATCGTAGCCGATGGAACGTAACGATCCATTGCAGGGTCGAATAATCCATTGGACAAAAATTCAACCAGGTCATCCATTTCTTGTGTGCTCAGCCCTAAAGGTCTAATGAAACCAGAAATTAGACTTGTCGGGACTTCTGGATTCTCAGGAATTCCATCATTGAAAAATTCCACAACTTCCCTCAAACTCCGCTTACTGGCTCCGTGAAAATAGAACCCAACGTCCCGAAGGTTGTACAGCTGGGGCACCTTGAATTTGTGCATGTCTTCTGGGCGTCCAGTAAAGCCCCCACGGCCTAAGTTGCGTTTATCATTAGGGCCCGTTCTAAAGACTGTAAACCCACTTTGATAAAGATTCTTAACACCCAATGCAAAAAACTGGTGGGGAGAACTGTTTAACGAAGGACTGTTGTGACAATTGACACAACCAGCCTTTCCAAAGAAAAGCAGCGCCCCTCTTTTCTGTTGCTCGTTCATCGCCGACTTTTCTCCTTTCAGCCATTTTTGAAAGGGTGCCTGATTGGTTAAAATCGTTCGGAAATACGCAGCTAGGGCAAACGAACCCGTTAATCTTGTGTAGCGTTCACTCACTGGAATTTCAGGAAAAGCGGCGTCAAATAAGGCGGTGTATTCCAAAGAATCCGTAACGCCTTTATTAATAACTTGCCGATGTACCGCCAAAGCCCTTGCGTTATTTGCCTCCAAGCCTTGTAGTCCTTTAAAATTAATTTCGATGAGCGTATCCTGATTCCAAACGGATTCAGTTCCAATATTGGAATGAAAAGATCCAAAAGAACCTGCCCACAATGCATTTGTGACATAGGTAAGGTTCATCATTGGCAAGGGTCGCGCCCCTTGTGCATCCACTTCATCACCAGAATAGACCGGATTTTTTGAACGCAACTCCCCACTTTCTCCGAAGCCAACAGCACCATCTGCGATGCCCTGGAAACGGCCTGCTGTAAAGCCTCTGGATGGCACGTGACAACTGCTGCAGGAATAGGCCGATTTTGAATCAGGGTATTTATTTTCTAAAGCAAGACCAGTTTCATAAAACAACATTCTACCCAATTCGACTTTGGCTTGGGTAATCGGGTTTTTGACGTCTTGATTGGGCAATAAAGCATAATCATTGCCATCTGGCATAATGTAGCTTTGGTAAGTACCCGTTGCAGAGTGGTTGTTTAACTCATCTTCAAGAAGGCCGTCATAATTGAATTCAGGGTCGTGGACGCAGGAAAGAAAATAACACGTGGAGGCAATTAATAGAAAAACGGTAAAAATTTTATTCATGGTGGGCAAGAAAAGAATTGAATACTAAGGCTTTATAAAATTAAATCAATAATAGGTTTGGAACAACGTGTACCCAAAACTGTTTGAAATCACAAAAAAAAGAGGGGGGAGTGTTTGTTTCAACTATAGTGCAAAATTAGTGCCAATACCGCGTTCCTAAGCTAGACTTAGTCAAAGCCTAAACTTGTTGCCGGGGAGGGCTCTGGCGGGTAATAAGTTACAGCTTACGCGGCGTCAGACTTGACTTCCGTGTTGCCTTCCTCAGCGAAAACTTCAAAAATCCTGTATTCCCCTGAAAAAGAGGCAATAACCGCTTCAATCCGCTCCCTTTGCGTGTCGGTGATAAAGATTTGTCCAAAGTCGCGCCGAATCAGCAAGGCAACGAGTTGGCGAACGCGCTGGGTATCTAGTTTGTCAAAAATGTCATCCAGTAGCAGAATAGGCGAAATGTTTTTTTCCCGGCGTAACACCTCATATTGTGCCAGGCGAAGGGCCAAGAGGAAGGATTTTAATTGCCCCTGTGACGCAAATTTTTTAACCGCCTGACCATTCATAAACAAGGCCAAATCATCCCGATGCGGCCCCACAGAAGTCCGCTGTAAAAAGCGATCCTTTTCTAAAGCCTGTTGCATCAATTCCATAAAATCTCCTTTTCCAAAATCAGACTCATACCGCACCTCGACGGTTTCCCGACTTCCTGAAATGGCTGCGTAATACTCCAGAAAAAGGGGCTGAAAGGCATCTGCAAACCTTTTCCGCTGCTCAAAAATAGCCTGGGCTGGTACAGGCATTTGTCGATTAATACTTTCAAGCAGAATAGCATCAAATCGTTTTTGTTCTGCAAAAAGTTTGAGCAAGGCGTTGCGTTGTTTTAATAACGCATTGTAAATCAATAAGTTTTGCAAATAATCTGGTGAAATCTGAGACAGCGTAGCATCCAAAAACCTGCGTCGATCCTCGCTTCCGTCTTGCACCAGCGAGACATCATCGGGTGCAATCATCACCACCGGAAACTGGCCGATATAATCCACCAATCTATCGTAAGCCGTGCCATTGCGCTCTATTTCTTTGCGCTGGCCTATCTGATATTTGGCAACAATTTTAGTAGCAGCATCTCCTGCCTCAAATCGCCCTTCCAGCCGAAAAAACGGTTCATTATGCAGCACTAAATGTCGGTCATTCAATCCCGCATGGCTCTTGCAAAGACAAAGAAAATGTATTGCATCAAGCACATTCGTCTTGCCCACGCCATTCAGACCAGTGAGGCAATTGAGCCGCGGAGAAAAGTCAAAGGTCTGCGCCGCGTAACTTTTGAAATTCGTGAGTTTTAGCTGAGAGAGATGCACAGCGGCGAAGGTAACTTATGAAGTATGAAGTATGA
>JBBQLD010000180.1:0-8799 GCA_038327555.1 Chitinophagales bacterium | reverse complement strand
ACAATCCTAACTTCTACGCACTGTGGAGTAGGATAGTCCCCAGCCTTGACGGAAATTTCTATGCTTGCGGCGGAGTTACTACTTATGACGGGAGCGGCCAGCAATCAGGATTTGTACAGCATGCCGTCATCAGTAAGATCTCCCCGGAAGGTTATCTACTGTGGCACAAAAAGTACGCCATGTCACCATCGGAAAAGTATTACGATTACTTCTTCAACGTGCTGGCCACTTCCGACGGCGGTATCCTCTGCAACGGCACCACTTACGAGAACGACACCACGCGCCAAAACGCG
This sequence comes from Chitinophagales bacterium, assembly GCA_038327555.1. Taxonomy (GTDB): domain Bacteria; phylum Bacteroidota; class Bacteroidia; order Chitinophagales; family Saprospiraceae; genus M3007. The sequence continues at coordinate 8,506 of JBBQLD010000180.1, read as the reverse complement.
TGGATCGTCAAACTCGACGGCAACGGCTGCATCGGTCCCGGCCCCGGGTGCAGCACCGATTCTGATGAGCCGATACAACTTCCCGTGGGGAGGAACAGTTGGATCAGCCTATCACCCAACCCAACATCGGGCTTGGTCAGCATCGTGGCAAATGGAGAGCACCGCATCGAAGCGTGGCGTGTTTTCGATCCCGCTGGCCGGCTCGTGCAGGAGCGCCAGAGCCTGAATACCAGCCAAGCAGAAGCCGATCTCGGCAGCGACCCGCCGGGGGTGTACGTTGTGTCGGTGCTTGTGGACGGGGTTTGGAATGTGCGGCAGGTGGTAAGGGTAAAAAACTAAGCATACCTGAACAACATCCTCAGCACTGTCACAGATTTAACCGCCCTGCCAGCTTCGAACTACAACACAGCGATGCTGTCTCTGACTGCAGAGAATATCTCTACACGCGCCATGGCTGAAAACCTGCAATATTTTAGGGAAGGAATTTACCACCCCTTGGTGGCTATCAATCCCGAAGGAGGAGAGGGCAGACCGTCTTCTGAAAGACAGGAAATCAAGCATTTCAGTCAAGCATTTTCTTTCAAAGTATCGCCCAACCCATTCAGCGATGAAGTGGTTTTCGATTTGAGTGGTTTAGCATCGGGGAAAAAATACCACCTGACCATTACTGATATGCTTGGCCGCATCCTGCTTTCGAGGCCTGTGAGCGGAGAGCAGCCATTCAAATGGCAAACATCTGAAATCTCTGATGGACAGTATTTTTATCAGATCCGTTCGGATAAAGGGATCGTACAAAGCGGGAAACTTTTGAAAGGAACCAAGTAGTCTTTCACCGGGTCATCGCGCAAAATCTTGCGCGATGACCCTTTTTCTTTTGGACATGTATTACAACCTGAAAACGGTACTGACACTTTTGGCACAACGACAATTGGCTGGAAATACCGCATGGTCAGAATCCCAGCAGAATACTTTGCAAGCCATTGCCGACCAGTGCCGCCATCAAGGAGGAATTGGAGTGGTCCTTGCGCGGACAGCCATCGGGGTATTCATTTACAACGACGAAGCGATGTGCCCCGGCCAAGGCCTTCGGCCAGAGCGCAGCGAGCTTGCCACCCGGCAGCTTGCAAGGCTTGCACCCAATCCGGCTTCTGACATTTGCCACGTCACTTTTGAGAAGCCAATGAGCGGCACTTTGTTTGTTCGAGACTTGCAGGGCCAAATTTTGCGTACGCTCCAGTTGAGGGAGGAAGCCACGCTTGATTTAGACACTTACAACTTGGTAAATGGCCTTTACCTCATCAGCATCAAGGATGTACAAGGTCGCCAGTTTGTCAGCAAATTGGCTGTTATTCATTAAGTTTCATTTTTGGGGGAGCAACCGCTGTGCACAGCAGCGGTTGCTCTTTTTTCTCTCCCCTCCATTTCCAGCAAATTCTGCCATGTTATTCAAACAAATTCTCCTCATAGCCTTTTCGACCACGCCTTTACTATGCATAGCACAAAAGCACGACTACAATTGGATGTGGGGATATGACAATGAGAGCATCCACCCGCTACTCGGAGGAGCGAATATGAACTTCTCAACCATGCCGCCTTTAATTTATACTGAAAAGAAGAAAGTAGATATAGATTTTTATTGTGGCGTATGCAGCGATTCATCCGGAGTCCTGGAATTTTATACCAATGGCATGGCCATACGTGATACTACCCACGAAATCATGCTCAATGGCGACCATATAAACCCAGGGATAATATGGGACGACTGGACAGCAGCATATCCATTTCCCAGGAATAGAATACCAGTCTGTCAACGCCATATCCCCCGACGGCCATACTTATGTACGGGCAGATGGCAACCATGGCCTATATATCTATGACTTCGACCGATGTAACGGGATTTTCAGCAATTTCCGCGTACTTCCCTTTGGTATCGATGATTTTTTCGGCTTCGCCACAGTATTTGCACCTAATTCGAAACACCTCTACCTATCCTCCTGGCAGGTAGTGACAGTATTAGATCTGAGCGCAACCAATATCGGTGGTACTTTGGACACGTTGGCATACTTCGATGGTAAAGCTTCACCACAAGAGCCTTTTGTCACCGGCTTTTTTTTCCCTAACCTTGCGCCTGATGGAAAAATTTACTACGCTACTACCAACAGCACCCTTTCCATGCACCTCATCCACAACCCCGATTTGCCCGGTCAGGCGGCCGATGTAGAACAGCACGGGCTTACACTGCCTAAGTACAACAGCGGCACCATGTGCCTCTTTCCCAACTACCGTCTCGGAGAATGGGAAGGCTCGCCTTGTGACACCATCAATGACCAAAAACCGGGTGACGGCTTTACCAAAAGTGATTGGTATCCATCCGCGCTCACCAAGATGGAAGGCTACACGCTATTACCGCCGTTATTTAAAAATGCACAACCTGGTAGTCAGCCCAGAGCACGAGATCTAAATATGGCAGAGTTGGCCTTCAAAAGGCGAGAGGAGAATAAGAAGAATGCGGAATCGGACAAAAAAAAGGACAAAAATTAAACTGCGCAAAATGAAAAAATTGTACGCTACGATACTTTTTGGGCTTTCATATTTAAGCCTTCATGCCCAACTATCGGACAAGGTGTGGCTCGGTGGCTACGAGGAGTTCCCGGGAGTTCCAGGCTATGGGCAGTTTGAATTGCGCTTTCAGAACGGAGGGTTACAAGTAGCGCAAACGCCCCTCGCTTTCAATCTCGAAAGCACTTCATCTGTGGCTTCAGACCCTGAAGGAAACTTGCTTTTTTATTCCAATGGCTGTGAGGTTGCCAATCGCAACCATGTGGTAATGCCCAATGGTTCTGGCCTTAATCCGGGGAGCATAAGCGAGCAGGTATGTCCATGGAAAGGCTACATCGTGCCGCAAGGAGCACTGAACTTGCCGATGCCAGATGATTCACTCCGCTACTGTCTATTGCAAATTGGTGCGGCGTATGACCCGGGGCGAAAACTGCGCCTTGGCCCATTCTATTATTCTGTGATAGATATGTCGCTGCAAAATGGTTTGGGTGACGTGGCCTCCAAAAACAATGTATTGTTGGATGCGGATTTGGGGAGTTCCACCGCAGTTCGTCATGCAAATGGGCGAGATTGGTGGGTGCTGGTGCCAGAATTTGGCAATGTAAAATGGCACATCTTCTTACTATCCCCACAAGGTTTTGAAGCCATGCCTCCACAAATAATGAGCTTGGGTAACGGTACTTGTGAGCACCAAGGCCAGACATCCGCATCGCTTGATGGGAGTATGATAGCCAATTGGGGCGACTGCAAAGTGACAGTGCTGGGCTTTGACCGATGTGCAGGGCTGCTAAGTGAGTCTCTTGAATTGCCTGCGCCCGCGCACTGGTTCGCGGGAGGCGGCGTAGTGTTCTCACCTTCTGGCCGCTATTTATTCGCTACTTCCCACAATGTACTTTTTCGAGCAGACTTGGAATCCAATACTCCAAAACTGGACACCATGCGTTTTTCTTATGGTCAAGGGCCTTATACCGTACCGGGTAATACTTTTCATTACCTCGTGAATGGCCCAGATGAAAAAATTTATGGCAATATTCCCTCCCGTGCCCGTTATTTCCATGTATTGAAAAACCCTGAGGAAATTGGAATTGCGAACATCAATTTCGTGCCGCAGGATGTCCAACTGCCTGTCGCCAACGCCCGCACCCTCCCCTATTTTCCCAACTTCCGCCTCTACGATCTCCCCGGCAGCCCTTGCGATACACTGGGCATCAATGCACCTGTGTCTGCAACTGATCCGGCAGGAAAAATTCAAGAGGGTTTATCGCTCTTCCCGAACCCTGCGCAAGATCATGTCAGCTTGTTGATTGACCCAAGTTGGACATTAAGCAAGCCTGTTCAGTACGTATTGGTCAATGCTTTTGGCTCGCTCGTGCGCATAGGCGAAGTGGAGAAAGGCCTTGATTCGCAAACAATTGGACTAAACGGCCTGGCCAATGGCGTTTATTTCTTCCAACTGACACAAGCAGGCAATATGCTCGGCACGGCCAAGTTGGTGGTTTTTCAAATGTGATAGCCTCGTTTTATCGTTTTGGTGGGAAACCTATAAGGTTTTGAAAACCTTATAGGTTTCAATTACTGTCAAAACTCCAACACAAACCGCGCCCCACCGCCCGTACCCGTACTTACCCGAATATCACCCCCATGCAATTGCATAATCTGCTTGGAAATACTCAAGCCTACGCCCGAACCAGTAGGTTTTGTGGTAAAAAACGGGATAAAAATCTCCTCCAAAAGTTCAGTAGGAATACCCGGGCCATTGTCTTCGACTTCTATAAACGGGTGGCCTTTCGTGTCGTCGCCTGCCCGGAGGGTGATTCTTTGAGTGGTAAGTGGTAAGTGTTGAGTGGTAAGTGGGGTGCTTCGGTAAATAGTTTCTTCAGGGGCCGGCGATAATGCGCCAAAAGCTTCGCGTGCATTTTTCACCAGATTGATCAGCACCATTTCCAATTGCCCGGCATCCGCGCGGAGGCGGAGGTTTTCGGGTTGAATAAAAGCTTCTATCTTGATATTCAAGTCTTTGCTTTCTGATACCGCCAATTGAACCACGCGCTCCAACAAGGTTTTGGCCGAAATATCTTCCAGTCTTGGCTGCGGGATAGCACTGAACGAACGATAGGCTTCCACAAAATTCACCAACCCACGGCTTCGCACCGCCACCACTTCGAGTGCTTCGGTGAGGTCGGCAGTAGCGGCATTTTGGGGTAGATCTTGTTTTACAATTTCTTGTGCTGTTTCTACCAAGGAGACAATGGGCGTTACTGAGTTCATGATCTCGTGACGCAGCACACGTGTCAGATTCCGCCAGGCATCCACCTCTTTGCGTTGCAACTCCGGGTAGATGTTTTGGAGCGTGAGCAGGCGCACAGCGCGGCCTTGCAGGCTTACACTCACACCCTGCACCGCGAGTTGGCGGTTGGTTTCCGGCTGGTAGAGCATTTTGCCCTTGGAAGTCAGGTTTTGAACAAATTGCGTGAGGGCCTTGTGTCGCTCTGGTAAATCATGCAGATGATGCAAGCGGTAAACGCCCAGCAATTGGAAGGCCGCGCTGTTTGACACCAAAACGCCCGATTGAGCATCAAACACCAGGATACCTGCGGTGAGGTGCTGCACTATGGTATTGAGAAACAGGAGGTTGGCCTCTTTTTCAGCCCTGGTTTGCCGGAAGGCTTCGAGCACTTCATTGAACTGGCGGTTTACCTCCGCAAACGAATCGCCCTTGTCTTTGGCCGAAGAAAACCGAATGGCAAAATCCGAATACCGCACACTTTCAAAAAAGCGGGCGAGGCGGCGGTTGGTGTCATTCACATAGCGAAAAAGGCTGAATGCCAAACTTATGGCCACGATGCCGAACAGTACGGCAAGGGCTATTTGTGGCGCTTCAAGCGTGCCCATCACCACCGAAATTGCGATGGACACGCTCACCATAACGATGCGCCAAGTCAGAGCGACAGAAAAAGTGCGGAGTAGGGGCATGCTCAGATAAGTTCGTGGATGTGTACCTGAATCCCTCGCGCCATTTTGCCCAAGGGTAGATCGTTTTCATCCGCACCAAACGGCTCCTCGATTTCTTCGGCAATCAGTTCTAAACTCGCCAGGACATAAAAGATAAATCCAACAATAGGGATGACCCAATAGCCCAAACTAAATACAAATCCGAAGGGCAGCGTGGCAACATAAATCAGGATGAATTTTTTGATAAACACACTATAAGAATACGGAATTGGTGTGTTTTTGATGCGCTCACAGGCGCCACAAATATCGGTGAAGGATTGCAATTCATTGTTGAGGAATAACAGTTGTTCGCCCGTTATTTTTTTTCCCTCAAACATATCGTGTATCTGGCGTATCATCAAAGAAGCCACCTGATTGGGAATATGTTTTCCCAGATCTATTTTTTGCTGGACTTCTGGTGGCAGATCATCAAAAAGTTCGATGCGGGTGTCTTCGCTGCATAGGTGGTTTTTTAACGCGGAAGCGTACATCGGAATGACTTGTCTGAAGAAATTGCGGTTTGAATCCCCGGCAGGCAAAATGGCGGAGAGTTTCATGGCCAGGTTGCGGCTGTTATTCGTTAAAGCGCCCCAAAGTTTACGCCCCTCCCACCAGCGTTCATAAGCGGTATTGGTGCGAAATACCAGTAAAAACGAAATGACAAACCCCAACAGCGTGTGCATGATGGTTATATTGCGGAGGTGGCTTTTTTCACTGAGTTGCCAGACTTCTATTTCCAGCCAGGCAATGAAACCTGAATATGCAAAAACCAACAAAATCCAGGGAAACAGTCGCCGAACTGTGTCGGAGCGGTGAAAATGGTAGGGCCAGGAGAACCATGCTTTTGGGTCGTGTGCAATCATTGGAATACTTTTGCTGGCAAAGGAAAGTTACCTGAAGTGATTTGGCCAAAACAAATACAAAACCCTCCTCACAGCTGATACTTCTCCAACCTTCGATACAGCGATGCCCGCGTCAGCCCAAGTTCCGTTGCCGCTTCCGTAATATTGCCGTGATACTTCTGTAAAGCCCTCATAATCAATTGCTTTTCCATGTCGTCAAGGTTCATGGTGGGCAAATCCATTTCGGAATTTTGGCCTGCTTCACGGAAAAAGAAATCTTCTGGCTGAAGCTTTTCGGTTTTTGACATGATGACTGCCCGCTCCACGGCGTGTTGTAATTCACGAATATTACCTGGCCAGGGATAGCGGTGCATTTCTTTCAAAAGTGCCGCGCTGAGTCCATTCACAGGCCGATTGTATTTTCGGGCAAAATCCTTCATAAAGTGTTGTGCGAGCGGCTCAATATCGTCCGTACGGTCACGAAGCGGCGGCAATTGGATTTCGATGGTATTGATGCGGTAAAGCAGATCCTGTCGGAAAACACGGTTTTTCACCCCATCAAACAGGTTTTGGTTGGTCGCAGAGATGACCCGCACATTCACCTGGCGCGAACGGTTAGAGCCTACCCGTGTGACTGTGCGGTTTTGTAATACGGTAAGCAGTTTGGCTTGTGACCCGAGTGTAAGATTACTGATTTCATCTAAAAAAATGGTGCCTCCATCCGCAGCCTCGAAGCGTCCCGGACGATCCTCGCGAGCATCCGTAAAGGCGCCTTTGACGTGGCCGAAAAGTTCGCTCTCAAACAAGGACTCTGTGATGGCCCCCATGTCTACTTTGACAAAATTTTCCTTAGACCGACCGCTTTGCGCATGAATGGCTTGCGCTACCAAATCCTTGCCCGTACCGTTTTCGCCGAGCAGAAGTACATTGGCATCCGTTTCGGCCACAAGCTGTACGGTTTCCCAGACCTGCTGCATCGCGCGGCTTTGGAAAATCATTTCTGGCAGATCGCTGGCAGCAGCCATATTTCGGCCTAACTGTTTGGTTTTTAATTGGTTATTCTCCTCTCTACTGGCCTTTAGTCGCAGGGCGGAGGAAAGTGTCGCGAGCAGTTTTTCGTTGTCCCAAGGCTTGAGCACGAAATCTGTCGCGCCGTTTTTGATGGCCCTCACGGCCAACTCAACATCGCCATAAGCCGTGATGAGTACTACCACGGCGCCTGGGTCAATCTCCAAAATACGCGCCAACCAATCGAAGCCCTCCTGCCCGGTGTTTTTGGCGCTGCGCCCAAAATTCATGTCGAGCAGAATGAGTGCGTAACGTTTTTCCTTCAAGTATGCGGGGATCTCCTCGGGATCTTTGGTTGTATCCACCTCAGCGAAGTGGCGTTTGAGAAAAAGTTTGCCCGCGCTGAGCACGCCTTGGTTGTCGTCTACGATAAGTAGGGAGGATTCGTTCATGTCCATAATTTGTTGCTGGCGCAAAGACAACGCTTTCAGCCAAGCGAATGCAAATCAATGGATTTTTTTTGAAAGGCTGTCCGATTTCGGACAGCAACCAGACTAGTGGCAGGGGCACGATAGTAGGTGTTAAAGTCTCCCGAACGCCTATGCGAACCACTCGGGATTCTCATCAAGTGCGCGTACCCTGAGTATTTGTCCTAAAGGCATGAAATGTCAGTCTAAAGGTGCAAGCACTCAACCTAAGCGCACTTGATGCGGAAGGTTTCCGCCAGAATGACAAAGCCACGACATTTGTATCCACAACCAAGCTTTGATATGACAACCGAGGTAAAGCAAAATACGATTATTCGCCACATCGTGCAAACAACGGACACCAAGACTGCTATGCGGCATTGGTAGAGTAGCATGCACAATTTTCTCTCCGTGCAGCCGAATCACTTGAAGTCTTCCCGACTTAGGTCGGCACAGGTCTTGACCTACGGTATGCACACATCTTCTTATGAAAATCAAGTAATTATAAGAGATCAATTGTTTAAACACTTCCTATCTATCGCTCAACGTGAGTTGTCATCCTGACGGGATCTGTCCGCATCAAGTGCGCTTTGCACGAGTGCTTGCACTTTTGAGTGCTCGTGTGTGCAAACACTCAGC
>JBBQLD010000179.1:0-8809 GCA_038327555.1 Chitinophagales bacterium | reverse complement strand
GGTTTGGGTAGATTTGACTGAAGCTGGCCACGATCAAAAGGTGGTACTTCGGGCTGACGGTACTTCTGTATACATCACCCAGGATCTTGGCACTGCACGGATGCGGCACCAGGAATTGGGCTGCGAACACTACGTTTATGTGGTGGCTGATGAGCAGAACTATCATTTTCAAGTCTTGTTTGAAACGCTAAAAAGACTGGGCGAACCCTATGCTGACGGACTGCACCACCTCTCTTATGGCTTGGTAGAACTACCCAAGGGTGGGCGGATGAAAACCCGGGAAGGGACTGTGGTGGATGCAGATGATTTGATTGAAGAAGTTATTCGACTTGCCGTGGAGCAATCCAAAGATCGTGGGGAATCAGAGACCCTTTCTGAAGCCGACAAGCAGGAAAACTTGCGTCGTGTAGGTATGGGTGCGCTCAAGTTCTTCATCATTAAGGTTCATGCAAAAAAGAAAATGGTTTTCGATCCTGTGGAGTCCGTAGACTTACAGGGACAGACCGGGCCGTACATTCAGTATAGCTACGTCCGCATCAATGGCCTGATGCAACGTATTGAAAAAGAAGGTGTTGATCTTTCTTCTGCTTTGCAATATACCGACATACAACCGCAGGAAAAAGACTTGCTGGTAGCCCTACTTGATTATCCCAGCATCGTTTTGAAAGCCGCCGAAGAATACGACCCTTCCCTGATTGCCAATTTTTCTTATGATCTGGCCAAGAAATATCATCGTTTTTGGCACGACCTTTCTGTATTCAGCGCCGATACACCCGATGCACGTGCCTTTCGACTTACGCTGAGCCGTGCCGTAGGGCAGGTTTTGAAATCAGGCATGGGCTTGTTGGGGGTGGAGATGCCGGATCGGATGTAAGCCAAAGCGGCAGACGCGATCATAGATTTTGAGCCCAATGTGGCTTCAAACTTTGTTTCCTTATCTTTGCAACCGCAAACGATCATTTTTCAAACGGGTTCAACATGGTTACGTATCAAATTAATATACCAGATTCAAAGGCCGAAGCTTTTTTGCGCATTATTACTTCGCTACAAAGCGTGGGTGTGGTAAAATCTTTTACTGCAAATAACAATCTGATCCAGCCAGGAGAGCCTATTGAAGCGGATTACCTGCTAGCTATTTTGGAGGCCTCTGAACGACAGTTGGAAGAAGGCATGGTTGTGCCAGACCACCAAATCACCGCATTTTTGAAGCTATGGAAACAGGGGCAAAACGCGTAGATTGGTAGGCCAATGCAGCCATCATGCTTTCCGAAATCTATGACTACATCGAATCCAAATCCGGCGAATCCGAAGCGGCTGACTACCTAACGGAATTGATTGAATTCGGAAACTTTCTAGCCAATAAATCTGAGCATTTTTCTTATTGCCGAAACACCAAACTTCAAGCTCGAGGTTATCGTTGTGCCTTGTATAAAAAGCGTTATATCCTGATTTACAAGGAAAATGCGAAGAATGTCGCCATTTTGGCCGTGATTCACACCAAACGAAGTCCACTCGAATTTGAGCAATTTTGATATTGAACACATGAACACAAACGACGCTTCTACGCCTACTGAACACCTCAACTTTCTCGAAGAAATCATCGAATCAGATTTAACTTCCGGCAAGTATAAAACCATCCTAACCCGCTTTCCTCCAGAACCGAATGGGTACCTGCATATTGGTCACGCTACTAGTATTTGCCTGAATTTTGGGCTGGGAGTTAAATACAAGGGCGCCACCAATCTGCGCTTTGACGATACCAATCCAACTACCGAGGAGACTGAGTTTGTAGATAGCATCATTGAAGATGTACGATGGTTAGGGTTTGAGCCGGCCAAAATAGTTTACGCGTCTGATTATTTTGAACAGCTCTATGAATGGGCTAAAGTGTTGATTCAAAAAGGCAAAGCGTATGTAGATTTTTCCACCTCAGAAGAAATGGCCGCACTGAAAGGCACACATACCGAGCCTGGAAAGGACAGCCCCTATCGAAATACTACGCCAGAAGAGAATCTCGACTTGTTTGAAAAAATGAGGGCTGGAGCATTTCCAGATGGGCATTGTACCCTCCGTGCTAAGATCGACATGACCTCGCCCAATATGATCATGCGCGACCCCCTACTCTACCGCATCAAACATGCACATCACCACCGCACGGGCAATACCTGGTGCATTTATCCGATGTACGACTGGGCGCATGGGCAGAGCGACAGCATCGAAAATATTACGCACTCGATCTGTACCCTGGAATTCGCGCCACACCGTGAATTGTATGATTGGTGCATTGCGCAATTGGGTATTTTTCCATCCCATCAGTATGAGTTTGCCCGCCGAAATGTCTCTTATGCGATCACCAGCAAACGTAAGCTGAAACAGCTTGTAGAAGATAACATTGTGGCAAGTTGGGATGATCCGCGCATGCCCACCATTTCTGGTTTTCGGCGTCGTGGGTATACCCCTGCAAGTATCCGAGAGTTTTGCGACCGGATAGGCTTGGGTAAACGGGAAATGGTGGCAGATATATCGCTCCTTGAATTCTGTATCCGCGAAGATTTGAATAAAAACTCTTTGCGCCGGTTCGCGGTACTTCATCCGCTTAAGGTGGTAATTACCAATTTTCCCGAAGCGAAAATTGAGCATCTCGAAACCGAAAACAATCCTGAAGTGCCAGAAACCGGTCATCGGCAGCTATCGTTTGGCCGCGAGCTTTGGATTGAACAGGATGACTTTACAGAAAACCCACCGCCAAAGTATAACCGTCTTTCGCCTGCAGGCATTGTGCGGCTCAAATCGGCCTTCATCATTCGCTGTGAGGAAGTAATAAAAGACGATGCAGGCAATATCACTGAAATTCGATGCACCTACATCCCAGAAAGTCGCTCTGGCCAAGACACTTCAGGACTGAAACCTAAAGGTGTTATCCATTGGCTTTCTGCCCGTGATGCTCAGACTGCCGAGGTGCGACTTTATGATCGGCTTTTCCAAGTGGAGGATCCAGCCAGGGAGGAAGATTTCATGTCTACGATTAACCCAAACTCTTTGCGCGTGATTGAAAATGCGTTGGTTGAACCCGCTTTGATTGGGGTTGGGCTGGGCGACCGATTCCAGTTTACTCGTCTTGGATATTTCTGCGTTGATCCAGATTCGAATGCAGATAAGATGGTATTCAACAGAACGGTTACGCTGAAAGATACTTGGGCTAAGGAATCAAACAAATAGTGGCCTTGGTGAATAGTCGCATAACTATACTGCAGGATACAAAAGAATCGGGGTATTTCGCTTTACGCGAAATGCCCCGATTCTTTTTTGCTGAGCAACAAAACATCCCTAAAGCGGCGAGAAAGATCCTTAGGGAATTTCAAATAAAATGCAAATTTTCAGAATAAAATTGTGAGATCACCCTTCTCATACAGCCGAAACGAATTATGTTTGTTAACAAGTCATTAAATATAGAAAAAATTATTTCGGCGGGTGTGACCAAATCCAGTCTTCACGTTTAAAATATGTTCTTGCAAACGAGCAAGCACAAAACAAAAAACAAACGAAGCACTCGTTTTTTAACGAGTGCGCCATCAAACGGAAGATTGTTTTCATTTGGTTTTTTAGGGTTTGGCCGTCGGGGCGCAATGTTCCGACGGCTTTTTAAAAACTTAGGACGTTCTTTACTTACGTTATCATTTTCCCTTTAAAACTACTTAGAAAGCTCAATAAATAGCAAAAGGAAGTGTCTCTGTACACGAGCAGGGGCAACAAGGCAAATAAGGAAGATTGTTTTCATTTGGTTTTTAAGTTTAAACCGTCGGCGCGTAATGCTTCGACGGTTTTTTTTTACCCGCCATAGCCCCGAGAACTCGGGGCGAAGTAGAGTATTACTTTTTTACCCACCAAAGCAGTCCATAGACAGGCAAGTTGGTATCTTGCCGCCGATTTCCGACTGTTTCTCTTGAAATTTTTCCCGTTTGAAGGACTTTCTAAAAAAAATACTCAAAGCATTACCTATTGCTTTCACAAAAAACCAACGCTACGACCGCCTCACAGAGCGCGTGATTAGTAAGGTATGCCGCCCCACGAGCAATTGTGCCGATGTGGGTTGTCATAAAGGTGAAATTTTGGATCTTTTCTTGGCTGCTGCACCAAAGGGGCAACACTTTGGTTTCGAGCCAATCCCCAAACTGTTTCAGAATTTAAAGGAGAAATACGACAATTTAACAAATTGCCGCTTTTTTGACATTGCCCTTTCTAATACATCGGGAACCTCTGGTTTCAATTACGTGGTGACCAATCCCTCATACAGCGGGTTGCTGAGGCGGAGCTATGACCGTGCCAATGAAGAGGATACACAGATTACTGTCCGAACTGAAAAATTGGACGATGTTTGGCCCGCAGATTTGCGGCTTGATGTGCTTAAAATTGACGTTGAAGGGGGTGAACAAATCGTTCTAGAAGGCGCACGCGAAACCTTAATTCGTTGGAAACCAACGGTTATTTTTGAGCATGGTCTAGGCGCTTCCGATTTCTATGGCTCAACTCCAGAACAAGTATTCAAGCTGTTTGAAAGTTGTGGAATGCGTATTTTTTTACTCGAAAACTTCTTGAATTCAGGGCCTTGTTTGGATGCCAAAGGCTTTGCAAGGCAATTTTACGAGCGTAAGAACTATTATTTTGTGGCCAACGAAAACCCTAATTAAGGTTCCTTTATTTCTCCCAGCTTTTCTTTTCTGACAACACCCACTTGTGTTGGCAATATTACCTCCAATTCTTTGATTGGCCTTCCATCAGGCCAACGACCTAAGAAACGTTGACCGGGTGTGTTCCCAAAGGCAATATCGCCATATTGCCCTGTGCGGGTGTAGGCTATTAGCGCATCCGTTAATTTCCAAAAACAATAAAAATCTACTTCATTGAGGCGGGCACTCATGAGTACTCGATGTGCCGTAAAATTACGTACTCCGGTGTCAAAATCCAAGTCATAAGCGTATGGTTCTGAATGGGTTGCCAAAATCCAGCGTTGAAAATTTGAAGTGTCGCGCCGCTGCACGATTAGGTTTCTGTTCGGGGTGTTTACAGCAGTTTCAAAAACCAGGCGCCCAAATTCTTCGCCTACCACATAGTCATCTTCTCCAACGACCACCAGTAAATTGAGTTCATCCGGAAGCCGTTCATATTTCTCCAAGCGAGCACCTTTGAAAGGCCCTGATCCAGGTTGAGCGAGCAGCATGGCCTTAGGCTTCGGGATTTGAAATTGTTCCCAGTGAGAAGCCAGATTTGTGGCAATTACCCCACCGTAAGAATGGGCTACATAGGCCACTTTTTCTGTTCTAGGTTTTACATGACCCTCATTTTCAAGCACTTGAAGTGCATCTCGTATCCCTTTAGCAGCGTTTTTAGGAAAACCATCCGGACGCGGCCAAACGAGATTTTTCTGGTAACGTGGATAAATGACAATGTTTCCTTTTGCGACCAAATGCTTGATCCATTTGCCGTAAGCCATTGGGTTGTATGCCCCATAACCATGGAGAAAAACGACAACTTCCGCAGAATCTGGAATCGGGTCAGCGGGCTCAAAAAGCCAATATCCATCTGCTTTGGTAGCTGCATCGTAAAAAGACACCTCGTGATGGGTGTAATCTGCCCCTCCTGGGCCTTCAAAAGGTTGGCCAGGATAAGGAGTACCTTGTGCCGCAGCAAAAACACCTTTCAAAATCAAAGGAGAAACTGGCAAAATAGTACGACAAAATTGTTTAAAACGTCTGGTTATATGGGACTTGGATGAACGTTGCTCCATTTTGGGCGTTGAAAATTAAGTTGGAAAAGGTAACATTAACGCAAACCTTGCGCTTTCGTTGAGTAGAGTTGGTAGCAAAAAGTAATTTTGCCAAAAATAAATCAAAATGATGCGCCTATTTACCTATTTATACTTGCTGCTCCTTGTTGCTTGTGGTAGTGATTCTGCCGCCAAAAAAGAAGGAGAAAAGCCTTCAGTTACTGCGCCAACAAGTTCCGAAAGTGCTGAAACCCCTGCTACCGAAACCACCGAAAAGATGGAAGAGCGGCTAAAAACGTCTGCTCCTGCGTCTCCAAAAACAACGGCCCCAATGGATCAGCCAACTCCTAAGGGTGGAAAAGATTTTTCGGATGTTGCGAAACTCGACCCTTCCATAGTTCTGGATATTAAATATGCCACCACCGATAATTTTACGAAGTCGAAAATTTATGATTGTCCAAGTTGTTTGCTTCGTCCTGAAGCTGCAGAGGCAATCGTTAAAGCGCATAAAAGTTTAAGAAAGAGGGGCTTGGGCCTAAAAATGTTCGATTGTTACCGTCCTCGTCCCTACCAACAAAGGCTTTGGGACAAGGTTCCCAACCCGGATTATGTAACGCCTCCAGCCAAAGGTTCTATGCACTCCCGTGGAGCAGCCGTAGACCTCACCTTGGTGGATGCCAATGGAAAAGAACTTGACATGGGTACACCTTACGATTTTTTTGGTAAAGAAGCCCACACCGACAACAACAACCTGCCCACAAAAGTACTTGCCAACCGTCAACTTTTGCGTGAAACCCTGGCGGCCGTAGGCTTCAAAGGTATTCGTACAGAATGGTGGCATTTTTCCTATCAAAACAAAGTTTGGCCGCTATCGGATTATGTGTGGCCTTGCGATAAATAGAAGCAATCGCTTAATACTCTTCTACATGAATTTTAAATTTCTCTTTCCAACGTTTCGAAAGCGCTACCAATTTGTCAAAAAGCGCTTAGAAAAATATGCTCCAAACCACCCCAACATTCAAGTCATAGAAATCGCACTCAACCTCGGTACTGGAGAAGGCGACTACGACCGTATGGTTGCCGAGCATTGCGGCCAGCTCATCGGCTGTGACGTAAATGAAGAAGACCTTGCACATGCACGCAGCCTCAATGCAAATGTGGCTAACCTTCGATATGAGCCAAATAACGCACTCGAGCTTACTTACGCGGATGCTTCCTTTGATCTCATCGTATCGTGCGAAGTAATCGAACATGTGGGTCAACCTGAAAAAATGGTACAAGAAATGGCAAGGGTGCTTCGTCCTGGCTGCGTGGCGATCATGACCTTTCCAAGCCGCGAATTTCCCATTACCTACGATCCTGTAAATCGATTCTGGCAATGGTTGCGCAAGCCTTCAGACCAGGAAAATCTAATTTCACAAGGGGCTTATGCGTTTGGGCATGACTATCTGATTGGTTCTGCAGATTTTAAAAGATGGGCGGAAGGCGCTGGATTCGAAATCGTTGAATTTCATGGACTTAGTCGTCATTTGATCGGTATACTTGAAGTCTATTGGACCGGTATTGTGCAAAGTATTTTCAAGAAAAACTCCCGAAACGTCACGACAGACAGCAAAAGCAATGTAACAATCCGACCAGCTTCCGCCGGCGAGCCCTGGCTTGTTTTCATCACTGATTTTTTACTCTGGTTGGATGGAATACTGTTTGGTTGGTCGAACAGGAGTATTGGCAAGGGGGTTGTATTGCGAAAAAAATAAGCCAATGCATTTAACACCATTTTAAAAAATAGGTCTGCCAAGTTTTATGCTTGACAGACCTAATTGCTTCAACTAGCGTATTTGAATCTTCAACTACTGTTTCACCAGCTTAATTACGGCACTTGATTGGCCTGCGCTGCGCAGACGAGCAAAGTAAACACCCGTATTCAACTGATTCCCGAAAGCGGAAAAACCCGTTTTAGCGGAAAGTTGTTCGGTGTAAACAACTTGGCCCAAGAGGTTTCGAACTTCCAGTATTGGAGTCTCCGTTGCGTTTTCCCAAGAAAATCGGAGATCAAAACCAGTTGCAGAAGGATTTGGTGAAACAGACATGATGACCGAATTATCTAAACTTGGTCGAACACCGACTGTACCTTCTTTTACTTGAAAAATATCAACAGCTCCTTCGAGCCAGTTACCTAATGGAATATCCGTAGCCGAGAACTCGATTCGAACATTATTCCCAAGCGTAGGTGCATAGTCTTTCAGATGAATCTCGCCAGAGTACCGCCAATCACTTTGAGATACCGTTTCTGTTAACACATGAAAGGTTTGATTGCCATTCAAGATATCTACATCAAATTTGTCGTTTGCCGGATTTCCCAGCGTAAATGCGTTGTAAAACCAATAGTAGAACGTAAGCACTGGATCCTGATACCCCGCAAGTTTCATCACAGGGGTAAAGAGCGAAACCTTTCCATTGTCTACGTCATTACTACCTGCTTGCCCGCCGCCATTTCCGGTCATGTAGCATTGATCGTTGTTATCCAATGCTACATCATTTTCCGGATTAACCAGGTTGCTTTGATTCATTGTTCCTATGGGCTCACCTCTTTCCCAGTCGCCTGCATCAGCAGTGCTAGCATTTGTCCATCCAAGATCTGCGGCAAAATCATCGTAATAACCTGGTGTAAGCTGAATAAGTGTCGTTGCTGTGGGCGAAACAGTTACCGTATTTACAAGATATCCCCATTTGACCGCAGTAACCGTATAAGTTCCGGCCGGAATACATTCTTTGGCAAATTGGCCAATTGCATTCGAGGTTAGGTTAAAGGTGATGCTACCGTTGCTTAAAGTAATTTGTGCATTTGCAATAGGCGTGTTGGTACCAACCTCAGTCACAGTACCACTGGTGGAAAAAACTTGCCCGGCATCCATGACGACATCCAAAACAGTGATTTGTCCGGTAACCAAGGTAATATTGACTGTTTTAGGGGCAAAACCGGGAGCGCTGATGGTTGCGGTGAACATCCCTGGCGTAACCTGACCTGTTCTATAGTTGCCATCG
>JBBQLD010000178.1:0-8818 GCA_038327555.1 Chitinophagales bacterium | reverse complement strand
ACACAGGCACCATAAGTGATCAAACTAAGATCCGAGCCTTCAAGCAGCACTTCTGGCTCCCCGAGCGGTACGGTGAAGCTACCCACATTATCAGGCAATTGCTCTTTAAAACGGTAAGCATTTAATACCTCAATCACAATGGCGGGGTCGTCGCCACGCAAGAGGGTGTTGTACATGCCTGCGGCTTGGGTCATGTTGCGCGGCACACAAATGTGCATCCCGCGTAGCGAGCCAAGCATCATGCCCATTGGGGAGCCGCTGTGCCAAACCCCTACAAGCCTATGTCCTCGGGTACGAATAATAGCGGGCGCAATTTGTTGATTGTTAGAGCGCCAGCGCAAGGTGCAAAGATCATCGGAAAGTGGCGAAAGGCCGTAAAGCAGGTAGTCGAGGTACTGGATTTCGGCAATAGGCCGAAGGCCGCGCATGGCCATTCCGATGGCTTGCCCCATGATAGTCCACTCCCGGATGCCCGTGTCGAATACACGCTCCGTGCCATATTTTAGCTGCATTCCACGCATTCCCTGGTTTACATCGCCGATATGGCCCACGTCTTCGCCAAAGACGAAAAGTTCGGGCATACGCGCAAAATTGGCATCAAAACAAGCATTAAGAACCTCGTATCCGTCTTTTAGTGGGGATTCATCGGAATATTGAGCCCTTTCTACCGGCACCTCAATTGGAGATTTAGAAGATTGGCTAAGGAGATTGTCGGAATAAATGGCATTGCCTTCTAGGCGTTCGAGCGTAGCAAATTGTTGTAACCCGGAACTCTGTTCCGGGGCATACTGTAACCCGGAACTCTGTTCCGGGGCATACCGTAACCCGGAACTCTGTTCCGGGGCGCACCGTAACCCAGAACCCCGTTCCGGGGCGCACTCTATCCCGGAACGGAGTTCCGGGATACTTTGGAGCGCCCGCCGGGCCATTTGCAGCAATTCAAAGCGGAGGAAATCGTTTTTTTGGTTGAGCTCCTGTAGCATTTCACCTAATAAAGCCACGTTTGGGTTTGCATCACGAGCCTGTTCTAAAGCGGCCACTAAGGTTTTTTTCAATTCTGAAACCTTGTCATGATATCCTCTAAAAGCGCGTTGAGCAGCCTCGGTCGCCTCGCGTTTTGCCTCTTTTTTGATGACCTCAATTTCTTCAGCGGTAGCTAAACCATTGTCCACCATCCATTCAGCCATACGACGGTTGCAGTCGAATTCTTCCTCGAATTGCAGGCGCTCTGGTGTTTTGTATCGGCGGTGATCTCCACTGGTGGAGTGGCCGAGTTGCTGCGTAACTTCTTGAATATGAAACAGTGCGGGGCGATGAGTTACGCGCATTTCTGTTACTGCATCTCCGTAAAGTTTGCAAAGGGTAGGGTAGTCCCAGGCCTTACCTTTGTAAATGTTGATGCCGTTGGTATCGCGATCAGAATCCGCTTCAAAGCCTGCAAGTACCTCGCTGATGCTCTCTTTAGTCGTCTGATATTTTTTGGGGACAGAAATGCCGTAACCATCGTCCCAGACGCTGATTGCAAGGGGCACTTGTAGCACACCTGCGGCATTGATGGTTTCCCAAAAAGCACCCTCTGAGGTAGAAGCATCGCCAATGGTAATGAAGGCGACTTCATTGCCTTGATCGCTGAGGTTGCCACAAAGGGCCGCATTTTCTCGAAACTTCTTGCTAGCAAAAGCTAATCCGAGGCCGCGTGCCATTTGTCCGCCTGTGGGCGCTATGTCAGCAGAGATGTTGTACCGATTTTTTAGATCAAGAAAGTTGCCGGCCTCATCTACAAATTTGGTTGCAAAGTGGCAGTTCATTTGCCGTCCGCCGGAGAAGGGGTCAGCATAGGGATCTCCATAAAGCTGGGCAAAAAATTCGTCGAGGGTCATCAACTCCAGCGCGAGCATTAGGGTCTGGTCGCGGTAGTAGCCAGAGCGGAAATCTCCTTTTTGCCAGGCACGGGCCATGGCAACTTGGGCTACTTCTTTGCCATCGCCGATTATGCCAAAATTAGCTTTTCCTGTGAGTACCTCTTTGCGGGCAATGACGCTGGCTTCTCGACTGAGACAGCAGATTCGGAAGTCTTGCAGGACGTCTTGGCGATAATTTTCGGTTAAAGTGGCGGTGGTGGCGCGTTTGGCAGCGGACATAGCAGTCGTTTTTGCTGGTGGGTTGATAATTTGGAAATTTCTGTCCTTTGAGGGCAGGGCTAATTTGGTGATCTAAAGTGCTAAAATGGCCCGCAAAAGTAAGAAAAGTAACGCCAAATTGAGAAGGTCGAACTAGTCTCTGCAATCTATTTTAAAGTAATTTTTCTTTTTCCTTTAATGAACATTCTAAATTGGGCTAATTTTGCCCCTCGAAGGAATGGGCTAAAAGAAATCAGATGAACATGACAAATTATTCTTTACCCATTTCTAAATCAACCCTGACAATTCTTCATAACAATATCAAAATTTACCGTCACCATGTCGAACGACCTAAAAGTGCGCTACAGCGACGAGGATTTACAAGCATTCAAAGTCATCGTTGACGAACGGCTCATACAAGCGCAGGATGAGCTAAGTACTACAGAGAAGCAAATCGCAGACCTAAATGAGAATGGTTTCAATCAGCAAGGCGGTGATTGGTACGACGATAGCACAGCTCATACAGACTTGGAAATGCTCCAGCGGATGCTCCAGCGTCAACAGCGCTTCGTGCAAGACTTAAAAAATGCATTGCTCCGCATACACAACAAAACATACGGAATCTGTATCGTGACTGGCGAACTGATCAGCAAAGAGCGTCTTCGCCTCGTACCCCACGCTACAAAAAGTATGGACGGCAAGGCCCAATCTACTTCAACGGCCCGGCCTAATATTGATATCAGCAGTGGCGGCGGAGAAGATATTTTCGAATTGGACGCAGAAGAACGTTCTTCTGGCAAGCCTATCGGCGATAAGGTGCGGCTCACCAATGGCAAACGCCCGACACACTCCAACGGAGATGATTGGGAAATTGACAATGAATCTATCGAAGATGCGGGCTACAACCGTCGTAAAAATGACGACGACGACGAATAGCTTAGCTTATCTCTTTCCTGAAAAGTGGCTGCCAGATGCTCTGACAGCCACTTTTTTATTTGAGAACCACCTGAATTTTGAGCAAGTTAGGTGGACCATACCCACATGAACAGGATTATCTCATTTTTACGAGCCGTATGTTTTTCTGCCAAGTCCCATTTGTAAGGTGAAGGAAATAAATGCCATCAGGCTGTTTCGATAAATCAATTTTTGCAGCAGTATTTTCGTCAAAAAATTGAATATCAAAAGATTGTAACGTTTTACCAGTCACGTTCAAAACTGAAAAGCTTAATTCGAGCAATGCATTTTTTCCGCGCAATTCAAATATGCCGGTACTTGGATTCGGACTTACGGTCATCCCCTGATACATATTAAGGGAAGAAGCACCGCTGGTAAGTATGCTACCTGTGGAAGTAGCGGTACAACCTACCGCGTCACGAACCAGAATTGTGTATTCGCCTGGATCAAGGTTGATAAATACGCTATCGTATTGTGCTGGAGCACCATTCAAGCTGTACTGATAGGGTAAAGTCCCACCGAGTGGAATGATCGCAATGCTTTCGCCAGAAATATTTTCCGACGCCATCAGTACACTGGCAATATTGATTTCTATTGGTGTGGAAGCCACCATTTGACCGCTCACATCCATGGTTTGAACAACATATATGCCTGAGGGTAAATCCGGAAAAGTATTGCCTGCTTGAAAAGCGCCGTTGTTCAAACTGTAGAGATAGGGCGCATCTCCACCTTGGGCGATTACAATAAGATCGGCCAAGCCATCACAATCATTGAGGTCAATCAAGGTAGAAATAGCCGTTAAAGGCTGATAATCAATGGTAAAGCTGGAATTGAACTGACACCCGTTTGCATCTGTAATCATTATTGTATACGTCCCATTTGGCAGGTTTTGCAAATCAGGATTAGGCGCATTGCTGCTAAGCTGATAGGGCAAAGTGCCGCCGTTGATGGTCACTAATGCACTGTTTTCGTTCGCCTGAATAGAAGCAACCAAAGGATCAGGGCTTTGTAGCGAGACCAAACTGGTGGTAATTGTGCTGCCAAGTTGATCCATGACCATCACGGTGTAATTTCCGGAAGTAAGCCCGGTGAAAAGTCCATTTGCCTGCAGAGCTCCACCATTCATGCTGTAGGCATAAGGAGTTTGACCTCCCATTGCGGTGGTGTTAATCGCACCATCATAGATTCCGTTACATAGAATTGTCTGTACGATGGCCAATTGAGCCGATAAAGGACTCAGCAGTAACGAGTCTCTGATGGCGAGAATGAACTCTTGATACTGCGTCCCGGAAGTCGAAACAGAATGTTCATTTTGATCAACTTGGAATTGAGGTGCATTATCCCAATAAGACTGTGCATTGTTTCTACGTTGCAACAAACCTAGATTTTGCTCTTGAACCGCAGCAAAGGGATTATCTGCGTAGAAATATTTCAAATTGTAATTAGAGATGCTTTGATTGGCATAAAACAGCCCAAAATAGCTCGAATTATCCACCAAAACATAATCATTGGCGGGTTGCAGCACATTGGGCACCTCTTCCACAAAATAAAGATGGACAAAATCAGGCACATCAGACGCAGATAAAATCAGGCTGTCGCCAGCTGAAATCCCGAGGCTAAGTTGGTCAACATCTTTATAAGTGTGGGTGCTTTTTGTGCCAATTGGAGCACCAGAACGTTGCCAGGCTTCATTCAAACCAAGTCCTTGAAAATTGTAAAGTTGCCCATCTAGTGCCGAGGTTACATTGGGCACGATGCCTCCGATTGTTTCATCAAACCGAAAATAGCTGGATAGATCGGGTTGTGTTCCTTGGATTTTTTGGCACATATTGGCTCTGATTTCTTCCACAGTACGCACGGTATCCCAAATCTTAACCTCATCTATTTTGCCTTGGAAGGTACAGCAGCCGGCGTAGGCCCCAATGTAAACCTCGGGGTCGTTGTGTACCGGGATGTTTTGTGCCTGGCTGACCAGGTTTCCATTCTTATACAATTTCATAGCCCCCGAGGTGGCATCATAACTTACGGCTACATGAATCCATTGATTGGGTGTTAAGACCACATTGTCAGTTACTTGAGACCAAGCACCATTATGACCCGCAGACAATACCCCATACGGAGCCCAAAAAGCTGTGTTTGCAGCCCCTGAAATGATGTTGTTCAATTGACTGCCCCCTTGCCAGTTTATCCAGGCCTCCTTGGTATAAGAGGTGTTTAATACCGGACCAGCATACACAAAATCATCCGCTCCATCCAGCGAAATACAATTACCTGAGCCTGACATGATACCTGGAATGTCGAAATTGGGCACTACAGAATAGTTGTCAATCAACAAGTTGTAAAAAGTGAACATGCCATACCCGTCTGCGTTGAGTATCCAGGCATTATTTCCGGAATGGCCTCCATAGGATAAACCTGCATTGGGCATATTGACGGATTGATCCAGGTTCAAAATCAATTTATTTCCATCTGCCTGTATTCCAGTTATCGAAGCGGAAGCACCTAGTAGCCTAAAATCAAATGCGCTTCCTGCCTCGGCCGTCAATGCCGAAGTAGCATCTGTAACCAACACAATCTGGGTATTTAAATCGTTGGTAAAACGAGCGCTTACGACCCGGATATTGGTTTGTTCGCCAGTGGGCGAGTTGTATAAATCAGCTGAAACTTGTTTGTAAATTTTTTCACCCAACACTTTGTATCCCTGCACAGTATAATGGCAGCCGTCGTGCCCGTTAATTCCATTGGCTGTCACGGCTTTAGCATGGTGCAGATAATCTTCAAATGCTCGTTGATATTCCCTGAGCTGCAAAGAGGGCCCGCCACATCCTTCCCTGACTTGCACGATATAATAGGCTTCAATATCAGCAAAATCTTCTTCCCAATCGGCGTGCAGAGCTTCAAAAAGTGTCTTATGAATGTCCGCTCGGGTGCCATCGGATTCGCCCTGATAAAAGATCATTGCTCGGATGTGATCCGTCAGCCCCGAATTATTAAAACGCTGGAGCAAGCGGCCGTAATTGGTACTAGGGTCTGTGTGTACAATATCATTTCTTTGAAAAAATTCAATGGGTTTTCCAGGGTCGGCACCGTTAATAATGGCTACGGGAATCTGTAAATTTTCTTGCAACAGGTTACCCATGCGCAAAGCCCATTGGCCCACTGCGCCAGCTGAAAAATACCCGTTCCCTTCAGCGATGTACCAGTTTTGATCTTCAAACAAATCAGGGTTGGAGGTGCCAAAGCAGCGCACAAAATTATTCTGCCAAATATTGGCATCGCCATTATACGCGACGGCTTGGGCATTGGACTGGCCCTCGATGGCAAAGACATCACCTGCAACTACATTTCCGGCAGATTGAAGTGTTTCAAGATTGCCAGCACTTTGCCTTTATACTTTGAATTGGTAACTCCACAAACCAGCAATTAGATCAAAACTAACCTCGAACTGATTGTCTATCAAGTCATTCATAGACAACGCTTGTCGCACCACAGCACCATCACTTTTTTCCAGGGTAAAAATCAGGCTGTCCGCACTTAGCGTCGCAGTTCCACTAATATGGACTGTTGCTATATTGGTAGCAAGATCGCGTGGATAGAGCTGGAGCGGTTTAGGAAATTGTTGAAAAGTGATTTGGGCAAAAAGTGCGCTGGAGACAAACAAGGACAAAAAGAAAATAGAACATCTTTTCATAAGCGGCAGGTACAAATAATGGTATTAGAAAATTTGCCGAAAGTAGAAATAAGTTCGATAGTCCCTTTATTCGCAAGCCATTTTCAGGCAATAAAAAAGCGGCTGTCTCCTTGGATGGTCATAATGAGCCAAAACACCAAGGAGACAGCCGCTAAATTTTTGCTGGAAAAACGGAGCAGAATTGAATTATTGCGGAGCAGATTGCAATGGAATCTGCGCAGGTTCAGCACCCGGTGCGCTACCCGTGCCTACCGTGAGTACTGCAACTATACAAAGCACGATTAATGCTCCTGCAAGTACCCAAGTGGCTTTTTCTACAAAATCGGAAGAGCGAGCTGCGCCGAAAAGTTGTTGTGCCTGACCACCACCAAGGTTCGCGTCAATACCGCCGCCTTTAGGATTTTGAATCAAAATTGCCGCAATCAGCAAAACACTCACCAATGCAATGAAAACTGTAATAATGGATAACATGAACGCCTATTTTTTAAGTTTGTCAATTTCGGCGGCAAAGTACGCGCTTTTTTCTGGAAATAACAAAGCAAGTCGGGCATACATCTGGGCGGATTTGTCGCGGTAGCCTTGTTTTGCGTAAAGTTTCGCAAGGGTTTCAGAAATCACATCTTGATTTTCCGCCACACTGCGTTCGGCTAATTGCTGTGCAATACCTTGAGATTTGGCCGATTCTTCCTCTTTTTCTTGATGTGGCACAACTGGAGTAGTCAGTGGAGTTGGGCGTAAACGCGCCTCCAAAACAGGGGGCTTAAAATGGCTAATCCAATCGGAAAATTCTTGGCGAATAACAGGGGCAGGCAGTATCTCGGTCGCTTGGAAGGGTTCTGAAGGAACTGGTTCGGCTACAAATCTTGCTTCAATAACTGGAGAAGGGATAGGTTCTGTGGGTACTTTTGCTTCCGCAGCTATGGCAGATTCAAAAGTCTTTTCTTCCCGGACTACAGGGGCCATGGCTTCGAGCTCACGTTTCACCGTCTCGATTGGCTTTAATTCAAGTACTTCTTCAGGTGCCAAAACCTGCTGTGGTACAATGACTTGTGGAGCAATGAGCAGGAAAAGTTTCGTACGATCGAGGCTATAAGCTGCAGCAGTTGCCAGATTTTGTTTGGCTTCAACATGGTCAATTTGACGAGCTTTGAGTGCAAGAAGGCAGCGCAAATTGTGCGCGTAAGGGTAAGCCAACGCAAGAGTTTTTAACTCCTCATAGGTAATACGCCGGAGCAAGTCCGGATCGTCTACAACTTGAAAAAAGCGTTCCTGTGTCAATTGTCTTTTTTTATGTTTATTTGAGTATTTGTGGATTTGGTTATTTGTTGTGCCCAAGCTTGGTATCGTATTGATGTCGTAACTGATAATAACAAATACCAAGCTTGGGCACAACAAATAACCGAATCCCCAAATAACCAATTTCTCCCTACCAATCGTTGAATGCAGCGTTGAAAATGTCTTCCAGGATTTGTGGAAAAATTGTATCTCGAAGCAGCTGATCTTGCACACTGAGCAGGTCTACAGTATTATTAAATTCTGCAAAATGCCTGAAAATTCGGGCAGTTGGCCAGCTCTTTTTATTGTTTTTGTTGTTGATAAAAAGGATGCTTACCGATACTTCCAAACGGTTGAGGTCTACCACTTCACCAGGTTTAGGGGCAACGGGTATTACTCTATAGTCGGTCACTTTTCCTGTAAATTCAACATCCGAATCCGTGTTTTTTAAACTTAAGCGGCTTTCGAGCCGTATTTTATCTTTTAGTTTTTCTGTGAAATCCAGACCCAAGGTGGGCGGTGCATTGGAGGTTTCGGTCTCAAAATTTTGAATAAAAAATGTTTTTACGTCGGGGTCAATCGAGATGCCTTTGAAACTATAGCAGCAGCCCGAAAGGAACAACAGCGAAAGACAAAGGATGAGCGGCAAGGTGTACAATTTCATTTTCGATATTTTCCCAAAGAACGGTTTGATCCCTGTTTTTGATGCTTAACGAACGTGTGAATAATGGGCAAATGTACCCAGGAAGTCCGTACCAATAAAATGAAATTCGCAATT